>JBCCYD010000626.1:0-3118 GCA_039190385.1 Cyanobacteria bacterium P01_F01_bin.143
AACTTAGACAAGTTGCCTGTGAACATAATTGAAAAATTTGCTTTTTCTTAAGGACAAGAAATTTAATTTACAAAACTTATATCCGAAATTATTCGTTTTAGCTAGTGGAGTTTTGATGGGATTGGCTCCTGCACCTGTCAATGCTTGGTACTTGGCCTGGGTTGCCTTAGCTCCCTTGTGGTTATTGATTCGCGCCCCGCAAAGCGGATCTCTTCGAGATCGCCAAAGATCTTTTAAAGAGAAATTTTTATTAGCTGTACTTTGGGGTGCTGGATATCATGGCACAGCTCTATTTTGGCTAACAGGGCTGCATCCGATGACTTGGATGGGAGTTCCTTGGCTTGCTAGTATTTTTATTGCTTTATTTTGTTGGATTTTTGTTACCCTATGGGGCGCAGCTTTAGTTAGTTTATGGTCAATTTTATTTGCTTATCTTAATCAAAAATTATCAGTAAAAGCTGACAAGATATTTATTCCCCAAATTTTATTCAATGTTTTGCTTGGGGTTACCTTATGGTGTTGTTTAGAAACTGTATGGAGCTATGGTTCTTTATGGTGGAGTTCCCTTTCCTATACCCAAAGCCCAAGTAATTTAATTATTTTACATTTAGGACAATTATCTGGTTTCAATGCAGTCACAGCAGCTTTAGTAATTATCAATGGATTACTGGCAGAAGTTGTGATATTTTGGCAAGATTTATCGCGAAGCAAAGAGAAGATTATCGTGATCGCGTTGCCCATATTTCTATTCATTAGTTTTCATCTAATCGGATTCTATTTTTATACAATCCCGATTGCCAAGAATGATCTTCAAGCAATTAAATTTGGCATTATTCAAGGCAATGTTCCCAATGAAATAAAACTATATCCTGAAGGATGGCGTAAGGCGATCGCGGGTTATACTTCTGGCTATAAAAAATTAACTCAACAAGGAGTAGATATTGTTCTAACTCCTGAAACAGCATTACCTTTTTCTTGGAAAAGTATTATTAGTAGTAACTCTTTTTATAAAGCAGTCTTACAAGAGAAAGTGCCAGCTTTGATTGGGGCATTTGGCTCGGAGGGGAAAAGTTTTACTAATAGTTTATTTACTTTAACTGGTGATGGAGAAACTTTGGGTCGTTATGACAAATATAAATTAGTTCCTTTTGGCGAATATATTCCTTTTGAATCTGTGTTGGGGAAAATAATCAATCGATTATCGCCTTTAGATTCTCACTTAGCCGCAGGAAAATCTCAGCAGATTTTGGAGACTCCCTTTGGTCAGGCTATTGTGGGAATTTGTTATGAGTCGGCTTTTGCTGATCATTTTCGTCGTCAAACAAAAGCAGGAGGACAATTTATTATTACAGCTTCTAATAATGCCCATTACAGTGATACGATGCCTGCTCAACATCATGCCCAAGATGTGATGCGAGCGATCGAGAGCGATCGCTGGGCAGTCAGAGCAACTAATACCGGATATTCCGCGATCGTCGATCCTAGAGGTCATACAATTTGGCTTTCTGATATTAACGAATATGAGATCCATGCCGAGACTATTTACCAAAGGAATAACCAAAACTTGTATGTTAGATATGGTGATTGGTTAACTCCTTTGTTCTTGCTGAGCAGTATATTGTTTAGTTTGGTGAAATTGCGCTAAACAAAATCCGTGGCATCAATATCGGTTGCAGTAATACCTGTGAGAGTCGCTAAAGTTTCATTAGTGGCAGTTTCAATAAGATCAGTATCTTCTCCAGTTTGAGTGATAGTTAGGCTGCCAAAACTAAGAGTTCCAGTTAATTCAAACAGGTCAATGCCATCTTCAAAATCTTGAATCAAGTCCCGATTAGCAGTGGTATTAGATTCGAGTCTAAAGCGATCGCTACCTGCTTGTCCGAATAAGGTATCTAAGCCTAACCCTCCCATGAGAGTATCATCACCATCTCCACCAACTAGGCGATCGTTATTATTTTGACCATCGAGGATATCATTGCCATTTCCACCACCGAGAGTATCATTGCTATCACCACCGAGAAGAGAATCATCATCATTTTGCCCATCAATGACATCATTACCAGCGCCACCATTGAGAGTATCATTGCCATCTCCGCCAGTTAAACTGTCATCATTATTGTTTCCTGAAAGAGTATCGTTACCAGCGCCGCCATCGAGAGTATCATTGCCATTTCCACCGATTAAGCTGTCATTATCATTGTTCCCCCAAAGAGTATCGTTACCAGCGCCGCCACCGAGAGTATCATTGCCATCTCCGCCAGTTAAACTGTCATCATCATTTTGCCCCCAAAGAGTATCGATGCCAGCGCCGCCATTGAGAGTATCATTACCATTGCCGCCGAGAAGAGAGTCATTATCATTCTGACCATTAAGAATATCATTACCAGCAAATCCCTTGAGGGTATCATTGCCATCAAGACCATTGATAATGTCCTGGTTACTGCTTCCTGTCAGACTATCATCTACATTAGTACCATTGATTAGTTCTCCTGATCCCGAGATCGCGATCGTCACAGTTCCAGTATCAGTATCAGTGCCATCGCTAATGGTATAGCTAAAAGTATCGATCGCTGATTCCCCATTACTCAAGCTTTCAAATTGTCCATTGGGATCGTAATTGAAGGTGCCATCACCGTTATTTGTAACTATGCCTAAAGTTCCAGTAGTGTCAATAGCAGTAACAGTGAGCGTATCTCCGTCAGGGTCGATATCATTAAAGAGCACACTGCTAGTAGTAAATGCGGTATCTTCATCAGTATTGAAATCTCTGCCGAACACCACATAACTTTCTCCTGCACTATTAGAACCTGCTAGGTATGCACCAATAATGATGTCATCAGTGCCATCGCCATTGAAATCTCCCGCACTACTTACAGAAAAGCCTGAATGGTCAATTTTATCAATTCCATTAAGAATAAAACCATTACTCCCATCTAGATTAGACAATTCAACAGAAGCACTTGGATTACTAGTCCCGAACCATTGGTGACAACTTAAGCTGAAATAGCAGTTGTCAAGGGGATTTGAGAATTTGGCGAAAAGAAGAAATCCTCTTGATTCTTTTGTCGGTCAGGGAACGGAGCAATGATCAGTCGAACACGCGGTTTTCGGATAGATT
>JBCCYD010000627.1:0-3111 GCA_039190385.1 Cyanobacteria bacterium P01_F01_bin.143
AAATTTTTTGCCCTCAATATCTTTATTTAATTTCTTTAATCTCTCTAATTCGTCTTTAAAGGACTGATTAGCATCTGCATCAGAGTCATAACATAGAAGGATTTTAGGATCATTATTAACTTGTTTAGAGATTTGTTTGACAAGATCATCGACAAGATCCCTAATTCCAGGAACAGTGCGAAAAATATAATTTATTTTAGATTCTCGAATTCTTGGTAAATCCATAACAGTACTTGTTGGTGAGATCATTACCAAGCGACCTTGATACACTTCAATAACTGACAAAGAAACATCGCTAGAATTATGCCCTACTACAGCTAAAATATCTTTATCTTTTACCAATAGAGTAGCAAGTTCCTTAGCAATTTCAGGGTCGTTATCATCATTAACAATTTTCACCTGTAGAGGTTTACCATTAATTCCACAGTTTTTATTTTTGTTGTTTATTTCTTTGGCTTCACAGTCTTTATTTGCTTCATTCTGTGCCTGTGCAACTCCACGTAACATTTCTTGAGCAACTTCTTTATTTTTACCAATAGGTACACCAACAGCAATTGATATAGTATTATTACTATTAGCAAATTTAGCATTATTCCAGTAAATTAATGCTTCTGGATCATTGGGGCTATTTTCAAGCGATTTTCTGAATTTCTGAGCCGCTTGTTCAAAATTTCCTTCAGTGAAAAATTGTGCACCTGCTCTTTTATCTAAGTTAGGGTCTAAGAAAATATCATCTCCTGTACTCATTCGCTTTTGCAAATTCATATTATTTTGATAACTTAATTCTCTTGTTATCCAGAATACTGGGAAGAAAATAATTAAGATTACAGCCAAGAATGTTGTTCCGAATAAAAACCGAACTTTAGCTTTTTTTCTGGCCTCAGCTAAGGTTTCTTTCGCTTCTTCTTCAGCTTTTCTTCGATGTAAATCTAGACTAGCATTAATAAATTTATAATCCTGACTACTTAAACTTTTATCTGCTGCCCATCCTTGAGCTTTGTATAATTCTTGTTTATTCAATAATTGATCATCATCTGATTGATTTGAAGCTATCCAAGCTGAAAATTTCTTAGCATAATCTTCAGGACGAAGAGAAGCTAATTTTTTTTCTATCCAATCATTATCAAATACAGCCTTGTAAATTGGATTATGAGCTTTTAAATGGTTCCCTTGTTTGACTACTAATCCAGAGAGCTGTAATTGCATAACTTCAAAACTATTATCAGCATGATATTCTTCATTTTTTAAAATTTTCTGATAAATCCCTAAAAGCTGTCTTACATATTTTTCATCTTTTAAGATGTGATCGCGTACGGTTCGTAAATGCTGCGGCTCATCTTCTTCTTCCCAATTATCAATAATTTTGATTTTAACTAATTCTTCTATACAGTGCTTTTCTTGTCCAGTAACGATTCTCTCATTGGAATTGTGTACTAATTGGCAGAGCTTTTGTGTTAGAAATGGTTGCCCTCCAGTCCAATAAAGAATCTCTTTAAGCACAGCTTTAGTATTTTCAACTTTACCTTTTAATCCATTTTCTAAAGGCTCGACTTCATCTAATTTAAAACCTTGGAGTTCGATTGCTCGACCAATATTAAAAGGAGTTCGGGTTTTATCCTGAATTAGGTCTAGAGGTGTAGTAGTACCTAAGATAACAAAACTAAGACGCTTAAAATTAGAATTGCTTTCTGCTTTTTTATTATAGAAAGCTCTAATTAAAGCAAAAAAATCATCCTTAAATCCTAATCGTAAAATACTATCTATTTCATCAATAAAAATCACAATAGGCTTGTTAACTGCTTGCAGCAATATTTCTTCAATAAATTCTCTAAAGCACTGCACAGGAGATAAATTATGTTGCTTTTTTAGCCAACTCTCAAAGTCAAACTGCTCCTGAAAATTAAAAGTAGAGACTAAACGAATAATTAAGCCATTATACCATTGTTATTGAGTAGTTTTTGTAGAATCTATTATACCAGTAATATCAATTGCAGAACAAGCCACTCCAGCTTTTTCAAGACGTTTTTTCACTCTTAATTTCAGGCTAGATTTCCCCATCTGTCGAGAGTTAAAAACATAACAAAATTCCCCTTGAAGTAATAATTGATATATTAGATGATCAACTTTTCGCCACACGTAGCTAGGTTCATCATAAGATAAAGAACCTCCGACTTTATAAGGAGTATTAGAAAAATGAAGTTGGTTCATAAGATTAATTGGAATTTAGTAAATTAATTTGTTCAATAAAATACTGTCTATATAGATTACAAAAAGGTCGACAACAACCATCTCTCTCTATATAAACTAACCCTATGCTATGAAGTTGATAAGTCTGAAATGAATTTAGACGTATTGGATTAGTCGCTGCTATTATCTTCCTATATGCTTCTAGTAATTTTGGACGCTCACTAATCAAACTTAAAAGATATCGGAGATGGTCGCAATAAATTCCTGCTTCGGTTGCTGCTATTTGTAAAATTTCTTCCAGAGAAGAACTTTCCTCAATTTTGAGATGAGAGAGAGCTTGTTCTACTAAGTAGGGATGTCCATTCTCCAACTCCATTAATAGTTGAATTTCACTCTCAGTTAAATTTACTTTGTGTAGACGTGCTAATTGCTGTACTTGTGCTTGGGTAAACTCTGGTAATTTAATAAGAAATCCTACATTAAAGGGAGAGGACTTATTATCTAGCTGAATATAAACTTCTGAGGAATAGGAAAGTACTAAACGCAACTTTTGCCAAATCGGACTATCCTGGGCTTTTTCGTACCATACCCGTAGCAGTTCTAAAAAACCCACAGCAACTTCCTGATAGGGAAAAATTCGATCTAGCCTATCTAAACATAAAATCAAAGGATTTTTGAGTTGACTTAACACATATTTTTCAAAATAAGTTGTACAATTAGTTTTAGAAGAATAAAGATCCTTCCAATCATTTGATAATGGACTTTCTAATTCCAAATTCTTTTCTATACTACCAGCGGCTAAATACTGGACTTTTGTGAGAGACTATAAGGTATTGTAAAACCGCAATATTAAACTAAAATAGAGTGTCGAAAATATGATTCAGATTGAGTTCAGCGAAGAAGAGATTAAACAGCTCAATTATG
>JBCCYD010000628.1:0-3090 GCA_039190385.1 Cyanobacteria bacterium P01_F01_bin.143
CACTCTAAGAGCTAACATGGTCATGGCATTTTCTAGTTTCCACCAACAACCAGACAGTTTAAGTCTTTCTTGAATCACATAACTATGTTAGCTCTTAGAGTGTTACGTGCTAATGGTGATTGGAACAGTTATTGGCAGAATAGTCCATTAGCGATCGCTTGAGGCCATCACTTTTAATTACACCCCATCCAGACCTTTTGGTTATCAAAATGCCTCAATAACGAAAATTAAAACAGTTTTAGAAGTTAAACCCTTTAACTTAAAGCAGATGGAGCAATTTATTAATTCTTGGTATCTGCAAAATGAAATTGTTTCCAGATTAGGCAAAGATGATTCGGGAGTGCGACAAAAAGCTCAACAAAAAGCTAATGATCTAATTGGCAGGATCAAAAATAATTCATCCTTGGTTTCCATGGCGCTAAATCCTCTGTTGCTAACCATGATTGCGACAATTCATGCTTATCGAGGAGCTTTACCAGGGCGCAGAGTAGAACTTTATGCCGAAATTTGTGATGTGTTATTAGGACGAAGACAAGATGCTAAAGGTATTCCCGATGCTCTAACTGCTGATCAGAAAAAAATTGTCTTACAAGCGCTGGCATTGAATTTAATGGAGCGGGGAATTCGTGAATTTTCCCCAGAAGAAGAAAATGAGTTACTCGAAATTGTCCAAGATCAATTAGCTCAAGTGACCAGCGATCGCATAACAGCACTAGACTTTCTCGAACAAATTAGAACAATTAGTGGTTTGCTAGTCGAGAAAGAAAAAGGAGTTTATAGCTTTGCCCATAAAAGTTTTCAAGAATATTTAGCCGCAGTTGCCATTACAAAAACCAATCAAGAGCAGATTCTCACCGAGAATATAAGTAATCTTTGGTGGCAAGAAACTATTCGCTTGTACTCGGCTCAAAGTGATGCTAGTAATTTAATTACTGCTGCTTTGCAAGAAAATACGGTATCAGCTTTAAAGCTAGCTCTCGATTGTACCGAAGAAGGATTGAGCATCAAACCAGAAATCCGCCAGCAGTTAACAGATAAATTGGATAAGGGTTTAGAATCTTCTGAGCCAGAAGTTTTTAAATTAGCAGTAGAAGTAAAATTAGCCAAGCGTTTGAGTAGTTTATTACGCATTGATGAGGAGCGAGCAATTGATACCAGTTATATAACTTGTGCAGAATATCAATTGTTTGTTAATCAGCTACGAAATTCAGAACCGAGTTTTCCTGGACGGACTGCTAACCAACCAGTTCTTTTAATCAAATGGAGTTTGGCGCTTGATTTTTGTGGTTGGTTGAGTGAGCAAGCCAATTCTAATTTAATTCTAAATCAACAACCTGATCAGAAGTATTACTATAGATTGCCGAATAGGGCTGAAATAACAAATCATCTTGCAACAGAAAATAAAGAATTAAAATCTTGGCTTACTGACGAATATATCGCGGAAGGAGTAAGTAAGGGTATGAGGTTAGTTCAAACCAAAAAACAGACTATCTTTGGTTTTGATGTGGTTAAAGTTGACAATCGAGGACAGGAAATTGGGAGACAGCATCGTTATGCTAAATATGTCACAGAAAAGTTAGGAAATGAGATCAATCTAGATATGGTTTATGTCCCTGGTGGGAAATTTCTCATGGGAACAGATGATCAGGAAATAGAAAGACTGTGTCAAAAATATAATAAGGAATATTTTAGAGCAGAAAAACCTCAACATCAGGTAACTGTGCAGCCTTTCTTAATCGGTAAATATCCCGTGACTCAAGCACAATATCAACAAGTAATGGGGACAAATCCTTCAAGGTTTAAAGGTGATGATGATGAACGACCTGTAGAGCGGGTTTCTTGGAACGATGTAATAGAATTTTGCCGAAGATTATCAGTCCGGACAGGAAAAGAATATCGTTTACCTACCGAAGCAGAATGGGAATATGCAGCTCGTGCAGGTACTACTAGTCCTTTTCATTTTGGGGAAACGATTACAGGAGAATTGGCGAATTATGATGCTAGTTCAATTTATGCCGAGGAACCATCAGGAGAGTATCGAGAAAAAACAACAGCAGTGGGGAGTTTTCCACCTAATGCTTTTGGTCTATACGATATGCATGGGAACGTTTGGGAATGGTGTGAGGATGATTGGCATGATAATTATCAAAATGCACCAACAGATGGTAGTGCTTGGTTAGGAGATTTGCACGTTAATAGAAGATCGGCTAGACAATTCAGCTGGAGAAAAATGAGTCAAAACTGGATAGAAAGGTTATTAAAACAAGAATCATTATCAAAACTCAGTAGTGCAAAAGTAATACGCGGCGGTTCCTGGATCAACAATCCTAATAATTGCCGCTCAGCTGTCCGCCTCGACAATAATCCCGAGGTTGTCAGCTACGCTTTCGGGTTTCGTCTTGTATGTAGTGTGCCGAGGACTACATAGCACTCTGCTCTCTTTGCCCTCTCTTGGCGCGCGTTTCTTGGGTGATTGAAAATCACCAGGGTCGCACCGCTTTTGCACTCTGCACGCTCAAAATTCGCTTATATTGCTGTATTAATACAAGAGTGCTGCAAGTATCGAAAATCTGATTAGGCGATCGCAATCTTTATTTATTCGCGATCGCAGAACGCAGAAGATTTGAACTTAATTGGATATTTATTCACTAATCTAATTATCTCTAATCATTTCTGCTTGTAAATCTTCCCAAGAAACTTCTGGTTCATCCATTCTAGAGCGAGATACCAAAATATCCTGAAAATCTTCCCAAAGTTCTCCCCACTGCTGCAAATCAATCACAACAGCGGTTTTCTTCCCGGTATCATCAACTAAATATTGAATCCCTTTCATTTTTTGCTAATTCAAATAAAGCTAGCTTATTTTATCAAATATTCAGAGAAGAAAATCACAGATAACTGTATTCAACTACTCTAATAACTTGAAGCTTGAATTTTAGCCATCATATCATCTATGCTTTACCCATAAGTCCTAGAATCCTTACTCTACAAGGATTTTAAAGATTATACTTTAGGCTAATTTATCCATATTCATTCAGACCTTTACCTAAAGATAGGGGTTCTGAAAAGCGTATTGTTCGCGATCGCGAA
>JBCCYD010000629.1:0-3086 GCA_039190385.1 Cyanobacteria bacterium P01_F01_bin.143
AATCATTGTCAAGTGATTTTGTTTTACACTATTATTCAATCGTTGATTATTTTTGCCCTCTACCTGTTTTTACCTCAAATTTCTTATTCTTAGAGTAGATAGTATCTTTGACAACTTGGAGGAAAAAACTTTAATAATTCTCAACGTTCTGGAGTCAAATTAGATATACTTTTAACTCCGGAATTAATCAATAAATGAATAGACTGAAAACATTGAAATATCCACCGTAAAGTTGGTCTATTAGTAGAGCGACCTAATTGATTTTTTACAGCAGATTTAGTCCGGCTTAAAGTTTGACGTAGTTGACGCTGGCCTAAAGTATAAACTAACAAACATAAGCCCATAATCAACCCCAAAGCTTCGATTCTATGAGGTGATTTCAGGAAGACACTATCGGTTAAAAACAGAGGGTCTTTGAGAAACCTAAAACCCCTCTCAACCGATTGTTGCCCCTTGTATTTAGACAACATTTCTTAATCAAGTTAATTCCATTCTATCCAGGACATTTGTTGCCAATATAAATCGACCTGCTCGCTTCTTTTCTAATTCTATTTTTGACTCTCTTAAGCCCACTTTAACTTGGACTTCATAAGGAAAATCTGAATCAGATTTCGACTCTATTTCTTGAATGTTAATTTCTGTTGATTCGTGATATAAAAATTTTTTTAACAGCTTTCTTGTTGCTGTTTCTGCATCTGGTTGACAAGCAAACTTTTCAGATTTTAAAGTGCGCAGTTTTTTGTCAACTTCAACCCGTTCTTTCTGGATTTTTTTCTCTAGACTTTTCAAATCCGATTCTCGCCTTAGTTGACTTTCAACTATTAACCATCGAGGTACGAACTCCGCCGTAAGTTTTTGATAGTTCTTGATAGCTATATCCCTTAATATGACTGGGATTTAAATCTGAACCATCTGTTTCTTGAACGTTCCTTGTGAGCTGCTTTTATACGAACTGGGACTCGGCTTAACCATTTAATATTTGTTAATAACTGTAGATTTTCGTATTGGTATAAAGCACTATCTCCCACCATTAAACTGTCAAAATTCAACTGATTTTTAAACTCTTTCATGGCTTGCACAAATTGTTTTTGGCGGCTATTCATTTCCCGACCCAATTCTCATCCACATTTGATAATCTCCGTCATTCGTACAAATTAAATCCATCATAAATTGTTTTAAATCAGGTCGTTTATCTCTCGAATATCCATAGGTGATTTTGACAGTTTTTGGTTCTATATCTTCTGTAGATTCATCCTCGTATCTCTGATAATCTCCATGAACATGAAATGATGTAGAATCTAGGTGGACTGTGCTTGTTTCGTTTCTGAAAATTTTCACTGCTTCTAACACCACAGACATGAAAATCTGATTTAATCCTTTGCGGTAAAGTTGGTCTAATACTCGACCTAATTTATCATCATTAAAATACTCTGTTTTTACCCCTGTTCCGATTAAATGTTCTATCGCAATTCCTCTCTTAAAATTTACTAAATATATATAGTGGAGATGAAACCTTACCTAACCCATTTAAAACCATTCCTTTCACTACTTGACCCCCTGTTATTTTTTCTGGTAGTTCTTCTCCTAATAGTTGATTAATTTTCTTTTCTATACCAATCTCATCAATAATTCCTGCGACTATTCCTAAGTGGTCTATATTAGTCACTTCTATTGACATTTTCTCCTCTTTTTTATTTTCACTTATTATCTAGAATTACACTTTGAGGTTTTTTTTTCTTAAGTCTAAATACTTACTCTAGTTTTACCATCTTTGCATACTACATTTTGTCGTGCGGAATGTGGGTTATATGGCTACTGGGTTGACGCATATAAAATGCTGCGTGACGAAGGATTTCTAAATACCTTTCACAGCTTCAGTTTTACCTGTCGTTACGCACCATTAAATAATGAATATTTTTGTTGAATAAAAATTCACGATGTGAAAAAGTTATGACATCTGTTTTTTGTCGACTCGTTATAGGAATAGTTTTCCAGATAAGATATGTCACAAGTTTCAAGCTTCCACTAATATATAATTCCAAAGCGTACAGAATCTTTGGGTCAGTCGCGGAAATGATGTGTCATCGGTATTCCCCGCTCCTATTTCATGCGTCATTTCTTACCTGAGCCGACTTCAGCGCCACGTCTGCCGACTAGCACAATCAGCTAGAGGCCTCAATCACTGCATTCAAACTCGCAACTCGTATATCGGCAAAACTTAGCAATCTCTTAGCAAACGGTGGGCCAACAAAACTTGGTTAGGAAGCCCAGCATGAGCATTTTCACCAGCGACACATATCAGAGCCTTGCCTCCTCCAACAGCCAGTTGTTGACATAAACCCGTAGCGTCAACAATTGTGGCGCCACACGTCGGCGCTCCCTGGCCGTACTGACCAGGCCGCGGTGGTGTGCCTCAGGGCGGCTCCTCGGCGTGACTGCGTCTGTGAGAGGAGATGACAATCACGTACCAGGGAGAGCTCGCGTCCATCGGCCGATTCGGCGTCTTCTGGAGGCTTCTCTGCCGGTACGTGCCGAGGCTTCAAGAGGTTAGCAGGAGCTTTTCGGAGTTACGCTTACGTTTTCGTGCTCGTCGGATTTAGTTTTAGATCCAACGGATGAACACTGTTTTTGAAGTAAAACCGGTCATTATAATGCGATTGTTTTTTTTTCAGAAATTGTCTAACAAACGTTATTTTGTTTCAGGTGGAGGGGAAGTATATACAAGCTTGTGTGGCCAGATCTTGGCCTCTATATCCTGCTGTATTTCACACTCAACTTGTCCTACCGTTTCGCTATGAACGAGCGACACCAAAGGTAGGTACGCTGTGAAGGTACGACTGTGTTTAAAGCAGGCCCTGTGTTTATTTTTTATCATTGTTTCTAGTTCACCGACCAAGGCAATCAATATGTGAAAACTTATCAGACAAGTCTTCGTTATAAAAATAAATTTGAACTCAATAAAGATTAAACTAGATTTGCAAATGCACGCATGTTTTTGGATATAAATTTGCAGGCTTTCCATTAGTGTAACGACCGGGCCAGGCCTCTAAGACGTGCTTGAAAGTTCCTCCCTACCTCCCATTGAG
>JBCCYD010000630.1:0-3068 GCA_039190385.1 Cyanobacteria bacterium P01_F01_bin.143
GTTAACCCCCCAATAGAACTTATGGATTCCAATGAATATCTACAAAGCAGAAGTATTTATTTGAAAGATTAACGAATGCAATGCGATCAGGTAGTGCTAGCCTTCGGCTTATCGCGATAAACCCACTTTTGAATTTGACAAGCCAGAAGCATAGAATTGTTTTAGTCTTGGAAATAAGTGGGGTATGTAAACAGGATTTAGTACTAATTAATATTTAGCCAACTATAAAATCATTACTACCAAGTTGATTTGCATTAGTATTTTCTACCACAGCTAACAATTGGTTATTCTCAGTAATTCTGATTTGAGCATTATTGCCATTTTGCATAATCGTTAAATCGCTGAATTCTAAACTGCCAAGACCAAAGCGATCGCTGTAGCTAAACTTCTCAATCCATTGGGAGACAAAGTTAACACTGCTACAATAGGGTGAAATGCTCTCATTTTAAGCAAGACATTAAGAGTTTATATTCCTAGATTGCAAATGTCAACTACAAACATAAACATTGGTATTGAAGAACAAGAACGTCAAAAAATCGCAGATGGATTATCTCGGTTATTGGCAGATACCTACACACTATATCTGATGACCCACAATTTTCATTGGAATGTAACAGGTCGCATGTTCAATACTTTACATCTAATGTTTGAAACTCAATATACAGAATTAGCTCTCGCAGTCGATTTAATCGCTGAAAGAATTAGAGCTTTAGGTATGCCCGCGCCAGGGACTTATAGTCGATATGCCGAGCTGACATCTATAGCCGAGCCATCAGGTGTTCCTAATGCTGACGAAATGATTCTCCAACTTGTAAGCGGTCAAGAAGCAGTAGTTCGTACAGCACGCTCAATTTTTCCGATCGCTGATGCCGCAAATGACGAACCAACTTGTGACTTACTAACACAACGGATGCAATTACATGAAAAAAATGCCTGGATGCTACGCAGTTTATTAGAGTAGATGTTGTCACGTAATACCAGTAATACATAAATTCAAGTGGAGATATTGCCATGATTGATCTATATACTTTCACCACACCCAATGGGCAAAAGCCTGCAATTATGCTGGAAGAGTTGAGTTTAGCTTACACAATACATAAAATTCATATTGGGAAAGGTGACCAGTTTTCTCCTGAATTTATTGCGATTAATCCCAACAGTAAGATTCCTGCTATTTATGATCGCGATACGGACATTACTGTATTTGAATCAGGAGCCATCCTCATCTATTTTGCAGAAAAGACTGGTAAATTTTTACCTCAAGCAGCAGGCGATCGCGCTCGGGTAATTGAATGGCTGATGTTTCAAATGGCTAGTGTCGGGCCGATGTTTGGACAATTGGGACATTTTCGTAATTTTGCCCCAGAGAAAATTCCCTATGCGATCGCTCGTTATGAAAAAGAAATGCTCCGTCTTTCGGGAGTGTTAGATCGTCAGTTGGCTGATAAATCATACATCGCAGGAGAATATTCGATCGCTGATATGGCAATCTATCCTTGGGTTTTGGCTGCTACTAGTTCTTATCTGGGTTTGTCCCTAGAAGAATTTCCCCATGTACAGCGCTGGCTCGAAACGATAGGTTCTCGCTCTGCGGTACAAACAGGAATGGCGATTTTAAAACCTGAATTCAATAGTGAATACGGAACTTTAGCCGAAACTGATTAATTCAACTTAATGCATAGAGAAATTAAGGCATGTTCCTTCTCTTTTTATGAAAACATGCCTGGTAATTAATTAAAATTTAGCCAACGATAAAATCATTACTACCAAGTTGATTTGCATTAGTATTCTCTACCACAGCTAAGAGTTGGTTATTATCAGTAATTCTGATTTGGGCATTATTGCCATTTTGCGTAATCGTTAAATCGCTAAATTCTAGACTTCCAAGACCAAAGCGATCGCTGAGTTGGAACTTATCGACACCATCGACATAATCCTTAACTCGGTCAACACCAACATCAATACCACGAGTTAATTCAAAGACATCGTTTCCTGTGCCTCCAGAGAGAGCATCATTACCAACGCCGCCATAAAGAGTGTCATTCCCAATATTGCCAAATAAGACATCATCTCCGCGCTGTCCAGCTAAGAAATCATTTCCAGTATTGCCGAATAAAGTATCTTTGCCATCACCTGCAAAAAGGTTATCGTTATTACCACCGCCGATTAAAACATCGTTACCAGAATTTCCAATTAAAACGTCTTTGCCAGCATTACCGGCTAAAGTGTCATTACCATCACGACCAACAAGATTATCGTTGTCGTTGCCACCAAAGATCCTGTCATCACCACCTTCGCTAAACAAACGATCTCGACCATCACCACCTCTAAGAGTGTCGTTTCCATCTCCAGCACTAATAGTGTCGTTTCCAGCCAAGCCGAGAATTTCATCAGCTCCTGAAGTTCCCACTAAGCTATCAGCTCCTGCTGTGCCTCGAATCACCGAAGGCTCAGAATCTTCAGATTCAATATTAATAGGGACAACAAATATATTATTTTCCGTATTTACACCATTAACACCAGCAAACTCACCGTCTCCACTATTAACAATCAAAAATTGGTCGCCAGTAAGGTCTCCGACTTGAGATTCATTAAAGGCTATGCTAAAAGGCCTAGTAATGGTTTCTCCTGGATCTATTGGTAGCTGAGATACAAAAAATTGAGTTCTATCAACTTGTTGATCTGTAGGATCTAACTGATCGTCACTAGAAAGAAAGAAGTTACTGAAAATTGAAGGAGTACCAGGACGGACTGAGGGAAAAGTAGAGCCGATAACAGTTTCTGTCCCAACATTAGTTAAAGAAACAGTAATATCTACTCTTTCACCTACCGTTACCGTACTAGGTGCAGAAACATTTGTAATTGCAATATCACCGACTAAATTATTGTTCATGGTACTTTTTTGTGATTAGTTTATTGATACACAAGTAATAATTACGCTTGTATATGTAAAGTGTTACCTGTATTGATTACGATATCAAATATTTTGTCTATATATTTTTTTTTACAAAATTGACAATAAGATACTAGAATTAATTTACATTAGAAATAAAGAATAGACAAACAAA
>JBCCYD010000631.1:0-3066 GCA_039190385.1 Cyanobacteria bacterium P01_F01_bin.143
GTTATTGTCTTATTCTAGCTTTCGTCTAACATTGCCTGATCTGCGTACACGAAGTGCAATCGCGAGGATTCGAAGCAAGTCTCCCAGATCCACTTTCTAATCAAAACCTTAATGAATGCTGAGTTTTAGCGGTAGAAACTTTTATCTTTAGCCAATTTATCAATAAGGTAAGCGAAATAAAAATTATATCAATGCCTCTACAGTACAGATGGCGCGAATTAAATCTTAAAAAATAATAAAATATTACGACAATGCAAACCACTACAGTAAAAAACAATAGTCAAGACAGTTCTATTTCTCATTCCCAAGCTCTATTACAAAAAATAAGTAAAACTTGGCATAGACGAGCGCGAGTTAAAACTAAAGAAATCGATATGAAATCAACTGTCGATGATTCCTTACCTGATTTCCGGGTTGATCTACTCCCCTTCAGAGACCATCCTGACTTTTTACAAGCTAGTCCGCAAATGCAAAATAAGATTCTTTCCTGTGGCTGGCTGGCTTACAACGAAAAGACGATAGATATTGAAGCCAAAGTCATTAACCCAGCTTGTAATCATATTATCTATGGAGAAGTGCCAGGAGCAGATGATGAAATTAGCCAGATGATTGCCAGTGAAACTCTTGTAGATGAGTCTTATCACATACTATTAGTCAATAAAGCTTGCCATCTTACTCGCCGTCAAAGAAATTTACAGTTTTTGAAATTACCAGATTTTAATTTAGGAATCGAGATGCAGAGAGAACAACTGCAATTGTCGGAACATTGGCAAAAAGTTTTAGTGCAACTAGCGACAGCAACTGTTTCAGAACTCTTTATCAGTGATTATCTTAATTTATTAGCCCACGATCAAACTATTCAACCTTTTAATCGTCTAGTCGTCGATACTCATCGTCAAGATGAAATGGCTCATGGCACAATCTTTAACCATCTCGCCAAACATATCTACAGTCAGCTCAACAGAGAACAAAAAGAATTTTTTATGCAGATTCTCCCCAAACCAGTACGTTGGTTTGCCAACACCGAACTTACAGTCTGGAAAGCCATGTTAGAACAAATTGGCTTTGCTCATACTGAAAGAGTAATTGACGATTGTATTGCTGCTAATGAAGTAAATTTACTTCGTATCGACTATACAGGCATCATGTCATTAGCGGAAGAATTAGGTATTCTCGACTCGAACCGAGGCGTTGATAGCTTTGGCGAAGCAGGTCTTTTCGATAGTAACAGTCAAAGTGAAAACAGAATACTCGTTACTGCGTGATAACAGTAGCCAACAGCTAGACACCGATTTCCGAATATTTTTTGTCCATCAATCAAAATACAGTAAATTACCAAAATGAAAAACGCAGTTGCTATTCGACATGTTGCTTTTGAAGATTTAGGAACTTTAGCTCCTATTCTGGAGCGTCGAGGCTATCAGATAGACTATATAGATGCTACCTCTAGTAGATTACTTGAAATAGACCCTCTTTATTTAGATTTGCTGGTGATTTTAGGTGGTCCGATTGGAGCTTATGATGAAGGAGATTATCCTTTTCTCTTAAACGAATTTCGCCTCTTAGAAAGCCGTTTAGCCGCAGATTTACCAACATTAGGTATCTGTTTAGGTTCTCAACTAATGGCAAGAGTCTTAGGTGCCAAGGTTTATCCCGGCTCGGGTAAAGAAATTGGCTGGTCGCCAATTCAACTTAGTGATGCAGGAAAGCAATCGCCTTTAAGATATTTAGTCACAAAAGATAATGCCGTACTCCATTGGCATGGAGACACCTTTGATTTACCTCAAGGGGCAACTCATCTTGCTTCGAGCAATCAGTATGTCAATCAAGCTTTTGCTTGGGGAAAATGCGCTTTGGGGTTGCAGTTTCATCCAGAAGTAACAACAAGGGGATTAGAAAATTGGTTTGTCGGCCATGCTAGCGAAATCAACACGACAACTAATATTAGCGTTAAACAATTACGTGCCGATACCCATAATTATAGTTCTAATTTACAGGCTCAAGCCATAAATTTTTGGCAAGCATGGCTTGCGCAAGTCGAACAATTAACACCTAAGAAAAATCTGTCTTGCACGTAAGATATTCACTTAGTTTTTAATTTGCCAACACGTTCTTTGATAGCGATCGCGTATAAGTTAGCGCGATCGCTATCATCTGTATTCAATATTTGCTCCCTGTATTGCGATCGCATATTTAATTAATACTTTTTTCTTAAATCTGACTAAATGAATCTAGAATTAGAGTATATTTACAAAAAATACTCATGCGATCAGTTGCGACTAACACTCCTGCTCTCACTCTAGAAGAATTTCTAAAACTATCAGAGACTAAGCCAGCTAGCGAATATGTTAACGGAAAAATTTATCAGAAACCAATGCCACAGGGAAAGCATAGTTTATTACAGACCCGTTTTGCTACTGCTATTAACCAAGTAGGAGAGCCTCAAAAACTGGCTTATGCGTTTACAGAATTACGTTGTACCTTTGCTGGACGTTCGATAGTGCCCGATATAGTAGTATTTGAATGGCAGAATATACCTTTAGATGGTGATGGGACAATTGCGAATAAAATTGAAAGAGCACCTGATTGGATCATAGAGATATTATCCCCAGAACAATCGGCAAATCAAGTAATTCGTAAAATTGTATTTTCTCTGCAAAATGGTACAAAGTTAGGATATTTAGTCGATTCTAAAGATGAATCTATTACTGTTTTTTTGCCCGATAGCTTACCAGAAATAAAAGAAAAACAAGATATTGTTCCTGTGTTAAATATATTGCAAAGCTGGCAGTTGAAAGCAGAAGATATATTTAATTGGTTGAAGTTTGGTTAATTAAAGTAACAATTGCATAGGCATGTTTAATAATTTCTCTTATAAAACCTACAGAATTACTTATTAGAAGTCTATTATGGATAGATCAGAATTATTAAGACGCTATCTTGAAGGAGAAAGGAACTTCTCTCAACTAAATTTAAGTAGGTTATGCTTACGTGATTTAGATTTGAAAGGAATAAATTTTTCAAAGGCAAATCTTAATTATATAGATTTTTCAGGCTCAAATTTAA
>JBCCYD010000632.1:0-3043 GCA_039190385.1 Cyanobacteria bacterium P01_F01_bin.143
ATTTTTGCAAATAATAAGCATTTAAAAATTGATCTTATTTATCGAGTTCTAATTCACTATTATAAATACAATTAATCCTGCATAAACTATATGATTCCGGCTTGATTGATAAATTTGTGATGCAAATTACAAATTTATCACTATTGAATGAACGAGGATTCACAGCTATTTATTGACTTAAAATTATGCTTCAGCCACAACATAGAGCTTGTCATCAGCTATCTATTCTGGTCAGAAAGTACGTTAAATTAGTAGCTATTCTCGCTTTTTTAGGTTTATGTACGGCTTGCAATTCGGAGGAAGCAGAAAAAAAGAATCAAGAAAAAGAATCAGTACCTATTGAAGAAGTCAAGCTTGTTACTAATAACCGAGTAGTAGCTTTAGGAAAAATAATTCCTCAAGGGGAAGTTATTAAAATTTCCGTAGTAAATGCTCGTGATAGTCGCGTCAATCAAATTTTAGTACAAGAAGGTGACTTTGTTGAAGCTAATCAGGTAATTGCGATTTTGCAGGGGAAAGAAAGAGCAGAACAACAATTGCGAGATGCAATAGCGAATGTGGCTATAAAACGCTCTCAATTACTCAAAATCCAGCAAGGAGATTTTAAAGAAGGGGAAATATTAGCGCAGCAAGCAAAAATTTCGGAATTAGAAGCAAGATTAGAAACTGAAATTCAGGAGAAAGCTGCTGCTATTACTGAAAAACAAGCAGCACTCACTAATGCTGAAATTAAATTTAAGCGCAATCAGTCTTTACTAGAGGAAGGAGCAATCAGTAAATCTCAACTGGATAATGCAAGAGAAGAATTTGAACGAGCTCGTGCAATTTTTGCACAATCTCAAGCTATTTTGAGCAACACTAAATCCGTACTAGAAGCTCAATTAGCCAGAGAAAAAGCTAATTTACAGCAAATGAAGGAAGTTCGTCCAGTAGATGTAGACATAGCTAGAGCCGAGTTAGAGCAAGCATTAATCCAGGTAGAACAACGCAAAGCAGAACTAGAAGACACGCAAGTAAAAGTACCGATTGCAGGACAAATTCTCAGAATCAATACTCGTGTCGGAGAACAGGTAAATACAGAAGCAGGAATTGCAGAACTCGGACAGACAAAGCAAATGTATGTACTTGCTGAAGTCTATGAAAGTGACATCTTGAAGGTGAGAACAGGACAAAAAGCAATAATCAATAGCGAATATGGC
This sequence comes from Cyanobacteria bacterium P01_F01_bin.143, assembly GCA_039190385.1. GTDB lineage: Bacteria > Cyanobacteriota > Cyanobacteriia > Cyanobacteriales > Xenococcaceae > Xenococcus. The sequence continues at coordinate 1,200 of JBCCYD010000632.1, forward strand.
GGTTTTCAAGGTGAAATAACTGGAAAAGTCGAAAAAATTGGCTTACAAATAGGTAGAACTCGAATTAGCCAAGGTCAGACTAATCCTACTACCGACGTTAACGCTCGTGTAGTAGAAGTAAAAATTCCTATCAATCCAGAAGATAGTCCGAAAGTTGCTAACTTAACGGGTATGCAAGTTCGCGTGGAAATCGAGACAAGTGGAGAAGAGAAGGGGACAAGGAGAGAGGGGGAAGAGGAGCCAGTGCGTTGCCGAGGTTCCCTCGGTTGTAGCAACTGGCGTGGGGTAGAGGGAGAAGAGAGGGTAGAGGGGGGAGATTAAGAATAATTGCTAACTCCTGTAAAGACGTAGCACTGCTACGTCTCTACACTACAGACGTAGCAGTGCTACGTCTCTACACTTTCTAACTCCTAACTCTTAACTCCTAACTCCTAACTCCTAACTCCTAACCACTAACAACTAACCACTAACCATTTTATGAAAATTCCTTTTCTAAAAAGATTCCACTTTGAAACTCCTTTAGCTTGGTCGCAATTATCGCATCAAAAGGTGCGTTTGCTTGTTGCTACCACAGGGGTTTGCTTTGCGAATATCTTGATGTTTACTCAGGTAGGATTGTTAAAAATGCTCACTGAGGGAACGACTAAATTACATGAAAGTTTGGGAGGGGATTTATTTTTAGTTTCCTCATTTAGTCCTACATTAAGATGGAATACTTCTTTTCCCCGTGCTTATCTTTATCAAGCCTCTGCTGTAGATGGTGTAGAAGTAGCAAGTTCTGTCTATTTGGGTACGGGTGAGTGGTTAAATCCAGAATTTTTGTTAGAAAATAATCAGGATGATTCTTCACTTAAAACAATGGCACGTTTTGGTAAACAAGTAAGAATTATTGCTTTTAATCCTGCGAAAAAAAATGTTCTCAATTTACCAGATGTTCAACAACAAATAGATAAATTAAAAATACCAAATTCGGTATTATACGACAGTTTATCTCAAAGTTCTTTGGGTGATGTTCCAGCAATATTTAATCAGCAAGGAAAAGTGACAACTTTAGTCGATAATCATCGAACCGATATAGTTGGACTTTTCAATATGGGTAGCACTTTATTTACTAATGGAAACGTGGTAATGAGTGATTGGACTTATTCTCAACGTCGGGGTGATGAAGTTCTTAAACAAATTAATATAGGTCTAATTCATTTAACAAAAGATGCTGATATTAATACTGTCAAAGCAAAAATAAGAGCTATTCTTCCCTCTGAGATAGAAATACATACTCGTGAAGAACTAATTGAAAGAGAACACAAATTTGAATCATCAGAACCTAATGGAATTGTTTTAAGATTTGGTACTGCTGTTGGTTTTTTTGTTGGAGTAATTATCGTTTATCAAGTTCTTTATTCCGATATCAACGACCATCTTTCTGAATACGCTACTTTGAAAGCAATGTGTTATAGCGACAATTACCTATTATTTGTGATAATTCAGGAAGCTGTTATGTTAGCAATAATGGGTTTTATTCCCGGTTACATCGCATCATTAGGTCTTTATCAATTATTAGTTAACCTAACAAAAATTCCTTTGGCAATGAAAGCGAGTGTTGCCATACAAGTTTTCATTTTAACTGTAGTCATGTGCGCTGTTTCCGGTACCATCGCTTCCAACAAACTCCGTTCAGCCGACCCAGCAGATATTTTTTAAACCAAACATAACAACCTTTCTCGAGCAATGCGGTGCGCTTACGCTGGCAGGACGAGGCGTGGTTCTTTCCTAGTAGAGAACACTAATGAAACATTTTTGTACTTCTTCTACTTCTTCTACCGTATATTGACCACAATCATCGA
>JBCCYD010000633.1:0-3031 GCA_039190385.1 Cyanobacteria bacterium P01_F01_bin.143
CAACCTAAACGGATTCAACTTCAACCAATCCATCATTGACTCTCAAGGTCGTGTGGTTGGAACTTGGGCTGATATCTTAAACAGAGCTAACCTAGGTTTCGAAGTAATGCACGAACGTAATGCGCATAACTTCCCCTTAGACTTGGCTTCTGGAGAATCTGCTCCTGTAGCTTTAACTGCTCCTGCTATCAACGGTTAATTCCTAGATTGCCTAGCAATAAAGTTTAAATAAATAAAAAAACGTCTCTCTTAACGGAGGGGCGTGTTTTTGTTGGTTAGATTCGAGAAATCAGATATCCTAGCTAGGGAAAGATTAAAATCGGAGATTAAATAATAATGCCTAAATTTATTATGTGGGGTAGTTATTGTGAAAATGCTTTAGAAAAAAGGACTCCTTATCGCCAAAATCATTTGGATGGGCTTGCTAGTCAGAAACAAAAAGGCATTTTGATCACATTAGGCCCGACGAAAGATAATAGTAAGGTTTTTGGGATTTATGAAGCCGCTACTGAAAAGGAAATTCAAGACTTAGTAGAATCTGATCCTTATTGGAAAAATGGAATTTGGACAGAATATGAGATTAAAGAATGGATTCAAGCTTTTTAGGGATTTGACATAGAGCTAAGATTTTTATTGACGAAGTATCCCTTTGCCTTAGTAGTTCAGGCTAGAATGGACTTTTCAATAAAATAAGCTAACGTGATTTCCTATATAAGAATATTTAAACCATTATGACTACTACAGATACTCAGAATAAAGACAAAACATTAAAGGCAATGAAAAACTTTGCCGAACAATATGCAAAAAGAACTGATACTTATTTTTGTGTAGATCCTTCTGTCACTGCTGTAGTTATTGAAGGATTAGCCAGACATAAAGAGGAATTGGGCGCGCCTTTATGCCCTTGTCGTCATTATGCAGATAAAGAGGCAGAGGTAAAAAGTGCTTTTTGGAATTGCCCTTGTGTGCCGATGCGCGAGCGTTATGATTGCCATTGTATGTTATTCCTCACTCCTGATAATCAGTTTGCAGGCGATCAGCAGGAAATTGAGATGGAAGTTGTTCAAAAAGTTCGAGAAAGTATGAAGTAATATCGATGTAGTCACTAGTTTGCAATCACGCTAGTGACTCCCGAAGGACTCGCGATCGCATTAACCAATAAACAATCAGCTAATATAAATGATTGCGTCACAAAATAAACCACTGAGTTTTGAAGAATTTCTGGCATGGTATCCAGAAGATGAAAAACGCTATGAATTGATAGAAGGCGCTATTGTTGAGATGTTACCTACAGGTCCTCATGAAGATGTTAGTGGTTTTTTAATCGCAGAGTTCAATTGGGAAATTCGCCGCCAAAGACTTTCTTATTCTATTCCTCGAAATTGTCTTTTAAAACCGCTGGCTCCTCGTTCAGGATATCAACCAGATGTTACAGTTCTCAATCGAGAGTATATTCAAGATGAGCCTTTATGGCAAAAGTCATCGGTTATTCAAAATGGCTTAACAGTTCCTTTGGTGATTGAGGTAGTCAGCACTAATTGGCGAGATGATTACGGTCATAAATTTATCGAGTATGAAGCGATGGGAATTGCCGAATATTGGATGGTCGATTATCGTGCTTTGGGTGCTGTGCGCTATATTGGGAAGCCTAAACAACCAACGATTACGATTTGTAATTTAGTTGATGGGGAGTATCAGATGGAGAAATTTGTGAAGGGCGATCGCTTGAGATCTAATGTTTTTCCTGAACTTGATTTGACAAGCGATCGAGTTTTCCAAGCAGCAAATCTATCAACGAGATAAATTAATGTAAGAAATCTAACTTTAACTGTGTAAAAGTATAAATATAAGAAGGAACAGTGTTAAGTTCTAGGTATCGTACAAGCTATTCGAAATCCAGTATTTTCAAGCTTTAAGAAGTCCATACTTAGACCACTCAGTACATTATATCGAGATGCCGAGCGACACTCCGCACTAGTGGAAGTCCAAGAACCACCACGTAATACGACACTCTTAAAAAGAGTTATATACTCATCGGAAGAGTTGATAGAGTCATTATTTAAACACCACGGACGACTATTGTTTGGAGCACCTTCATAGTTTTTGTGCCAATTATCTTGACAAAATTCTTGTACGTTTCCATGCATATCATACAAACCAAAATTATTTGGTGGATATTGTCCAACAACAGTGGGTTTTCCAATATGAGTATTGTAATTGACTAATTTATCTGTAATGGTATCACCAAAACTATAGGTTGTATTTGTTCCTGCTCTACAGGCATATTCCCATTCTGCTTCTGATGGTAATCTATATTCTTTTCCTTTTTGTTTAGACAATCTTCGACAAAACTCTACTGCCTCAATCCAAGAAATACTTTCTACTGGTAGATCTTTTCCCCTAAAATGAGATGGATCAAAGCTCAGCTCAATTTCAACTTTTGGCATAAATGCAACAGCTTTCCATTGGGACTGAGTCACTGGATATTTACCCATGTAGAAACCAGTTGCTGTTACTCTATGTTGAGGCTTTTCCGATTTGCTATTTTTATAATTGACGCGATTGGGTGAACCCATTAAAAACTCACCATCAGGAATAGCAATCATTTCTAATTCAACATCATTGCTCAAATATTCAATAAATAATTGAGACGGAGAACTTTTGGCTTTATTTTGACGTCTCTTCGAGAATGTTTCCCTTAAAAGTATTATTTCCTCGTCTTTTTTCTCTATCTCCTTTGTTTTGATTTTAAGCTGAGACTCTAACTCTTGAATTTGTCTTTTCAATTCTTTAAATTCTTTCTGATGAGACATATCAGAAGTTGGAAATTTAGATTGCCAAAATCTAAGCTTATCAATAAAATCCTTTAATTTATTATCCCTTCTCCTAGTTATACTAAATCCGATTTAGATATAACTCTTATGAAATTAGTTATGGGCTAACCAATGGTAGTTAGTTAAATTCTTGATTTCTTCATTCATTGTCATCAGAGTAGTACAGCGTTTTACTAAGATTTCTTCAATCTCATTAA
>JBCCYD010000634.1:0-3023 GCA_039190385.1 Cyanobacteria bacterium P01_F01_bin.143
TCCCAAACTAGGTCTTGATCCTATAGCTTTTATCGATGATGACCCCCGCAAACTCAACCTCAAAATTCGCGGCATTCCCGTTGTTGGTAATCGTTATGATATTCCTGAACTTGTTTCCTCTCTCAATATTCGCCAAGTAGTGATTGCTATGCCCACCGCCCCAGGACAAGTAATCCGCGAAATTGTTGATATTGGACAGGCAATTGGCCTTAAAACTAGTACGCTTCCCGGAATTCATGAGATTCTCAATGATCGTCAAAATCTGAAGGTAGTTAGAGATGTCAAGATCGAAGACCTTCTAAGACGAGAGTCGATCAAAACTGATACCGAGAGCGTTTTAAAATTTATTCAAGGCAAAAGAGTCTTAATCACTGGGGCAGGTGGTTCTATTGGCAGCGAGCTATGCCGTCAGATCTTTCGTTGTCGTCCTGCTGAAATGATTTTAGTCGGTCATGGCGAAAATTCGGTTTTTAATATCGAACAAGAACTCAAACAAGTATCACAAATCTTGCGCCAAGAAAATAATAGTGACAGACAGTTTACCGACATTGTCGCTTTTATTGCTGATTTGCGTTTTCGCGATCGCCTAGAAAATGCCTTTATTCGATATCAACCCGATATTGTTTTTCACGCGGCGGCTCACAAACATGTTCCCCTCATGGAAGCTAATCCACCAGAAGCCATTACCAACAATGTTTTAGGAACCAAAAATATCGTCGATTTGGCGACCGAATATAACGTCCAACATTTTGTGATGATTTCCACGGACAAAGCCGTCAACCCCACCAATGTTATGGGAGCCAGTAAGCGAGTAGCAGAAATGCTGGTCTTACAAGCGGCGAAAAAAAGTGGTAGACCTTTTGTCGTGGTTCGTTTTGGGAATGTTCTTGGTAGTAGAGGTAGCGTCGTCCCGACTTTTCAACGCCAAATTGCCAAAGGCGGCCCCGTAACTATTACTCATCCGGAGATTTGTCGTTACTTTATGACGATTCCCGAAGCCGTCCAGTTGGTCTTACAAGCTTCAGTGTTAAGTCATCACGGTCAAATATTTATGCTCAATATGGGGCAACCTGTCAAAATTGTGGATCTGGCCAAGGATTTGATTCGGCTTTCTGGCTATGAGGTGGGTAAAGACATCGAGATTGTCTATACCGGATTGCGGCCTGGTGAAAAATTATTTGAGGAACTGTTAATTCCAGGGGAAGAATATAAAAAAACTGAGCATGAAAAACTTTTGGTGGTGGGCAATGCCAGTAGCATGGTTCCAATCACTTTGAATTGGCCGATCACCGCTCTCTGTAAAGCAGCCGCGCAAGATGACAATAATACAATTCTCTTTTTGCTGGAAGAGTTAGTCCCTGGTTATAAACCTAAATACCTCAAAATGCCTAAAGCTTTACCCGAAGCAACTAATCAGGCGAAAATTCAGATTGGTTAATTATAAAAACTATGAAATTACAGTGTATGAGGCCAGGTCGATTTAGAAATATTTTTTTGCTAGTTTTAGCGGTTGTCACTCTGTCCTGTCATCGTGATCACTCAGTAACATCTGCTCAAGAGATAACTCAGATCGAGACGGTTGATGATACTGCTTACTATGTGGTTGACGATGAATTTCTTGCCACGGGCTTAGAATTAATCGATAGTTATTGGGGTGAAGTTGCCAAGACGGGTCGGCATTTGCTGCGGGGGCATCTGGATAATTATTTGCCGATCGCGTTGAAGTCTCTAGAATATGAACCCGCAGATCTGATGATGCGTTCTTTTGCCAATTCTTTTTTTGGGGCACGCGATCGCAAAACTGGCCTAATTCCCTATTCCTACGAATCCTGGTTAGATCAAGCTAAAACTATGCAGACTAAGGGCAAGCAACCTGTAGCGCTGATTTCCCAAGGAGTCAAGCTATGTCAATGGTTCCCCCAGGACAGAGAGCTACAAAATGATTGTTTGGCTTTGGCCTCAGACACGGTAGAACATTTTGACTTTGAGCCAGGAGGTGTTTGGGGTTGGGTTGATGTGGAGACTGGGAGTGAACCGAAGATTTCCTTGACTCTCATTCAAGATTATGGCGCGATCGCGAATGCTTTCTCCTATCTCTCTGAGTCCACGGGAAATCCCAAGTTGATGTCATGGGCAGATAAAAAATTGGAGTTTGTTTGGCAAAATCGGCTGAATTCTAACTTGCCCCTGCTTAATGAGCAATTTCTTCCTGATCAAGCTTTATTGCGACCCGAAGAGATGTCCAGTGATACGGATACTTTATACTATGTCAGGCATTTATTCGAGCTGTATGAGCTGACAGGGGAGGAGAAATATCGCGATTGGGCGATCTCGGTTACCGATCTCTGGTATGAAAAATCTTGGCAACCAGAGTATGGGCATTTTTCCCGCAAGCTAAATCCCGATGGTACTGCTGCGGTGGATACTCTCTATGGTGATGGGAAATATAATACGCTCTATATTTTGATTCATGCCTATGAGGTGACCCGAGATCCTAAATATCTTGAGCGTATGAAAAAAGCTTGGGATAATCTCTCGCAGATGAGCGATCGTGGGCTGGTTGCCGAATATCTCAAGCAAGGACAGATGGTCGAAAAGTCGGGTTTGGACAAACAACAGACTATTTTTCTTGATATTTTAGTTGAAGCCTATGAAGTTAGCGGCGATCGCGGAATCCTTCAAGCAGCGGAAGAGCTCGGTAAGCGGATCATTGCAGAAGGTGAGCAGGTAATGCGTATAGAAGGTGGTCAAGCGGGAGAAGCATTTTTGCGCTTGGCATTGGCAAGACAGGAGATTCAGAGGTTGGAGATTCCTCTGGGGGGCGTTGGGCGATCGCTCATTGTAACGAAAGATGGAGAAAAAGTTTTCGAGACAATAGTTCCAGCAGAAGTCGCCGTTGTCTATGTGCCGGAAGGAAATTATGAGGTATTTGCTAATCGCTAATCGCTAATTGCTAATTGCTGATTGTCCATGAGTACAAGACAAATTATAAAACAATATATGCTGAGTAGATTCAATAAAAA
>JBCCYD010000635.1:0-2987 GCA_039190385.1 Cyanobacteria bacterium P01_F01_bin.143
CTATTATGCCAACTGTAGGTTGCGCATCTCTCTTTAAATGTTTGAGAATCTGTAATTCTACATCCATCGTCTTGTCTGGCTTTTAGCCAATGATAATCTTATTTCTTTTTATTTTAATTCTCGGAGAGTGACAGAAGAGGGCTAATGTTGAGACCAATATTAACCATAATCAAGCTTATTAATTTAGATCTGCTTGTTAAACCTCTAGTATAAGAATTAAAGCTTTGCTGTAGACTAAATATACACTAACCATTAGCTGTAAACATTTCATATTGGAAACTAATATTATTCCTAACGGAGTAGTAGTTGATCTCATGCTAAAAGACAAATGAAAAGTCAAAAAACTCGTTCTCAAGAAAAGGTTATAGAAACACTTAAAGGGCTAAAGAAAGGGATTTCCGCCCAGGATCTTTATATTGAATTGCGCAATAATAACCAAAATATGGGTTTGGCAACAGTGTATCGTTCCTTAGAAGCATTGAAACTTCAGGGAGAAGTACAGGTGAGAATTTTACCCAATGGAGAATCGGTATATAGTTCGATACATCGCGATCGCCACCATCTCACCTGTGTGAACTGTGCCGTTTCCATTCCCATAGAAGAATGTCCAGTTAATGATCTCGAACATTATCTAGAAGGTGATCACAATTTCAAAGTGTATTACCATACCCTAGAGTTTTTTGGCTTATGTGATGATTGTCAAAACAAAATACAATGGCAAGTTAAATAAGGAATCAAGATCAAACAATATTTGCTTCAAAAGCAATTCCCTCTTCGACAAAACTATTACTGTAATTAGCAATAATATTCTCTCTTTCTGCACCTGTTACATAGAGATAAGAACCGGCAATATTTAGATTGCGAAAACGATAAAACTCTGTTGCTTCACCCGCATCTACACCGTAAACATAAAAAGCTAAACCTTCTTCTCTAAAAGCTTGTGAGAAATCTGCATCATTTTGGATACTAGAGCGTTCCGATTCCCCTACTAATAAGTAAGATCCAGGATTTTCATTACTCTGGAAACGATAGAGAGCAATCAGATCATCATGTGCTTCTACTGAGGCATTGAACGCAATTCCTTCATAAGCAAAATCAGTTGGAATATTATGTCTTTCCTCTTCTCCCGTATAGATATAATTGCCTCCAAAATCACTACTTTGCAAACGATGAATCGGAGTATCCAAGAGAGATGCTACTCCACCATTAATATAAAACTGAGCTTGTTCAAAAACCGCATTACCAACTTCTGTCCCCAAACTGCGACTATGAAGATCTCCATCATCAAAATGGATCCCCCCATAAAGACGAGACACCCCAGCTTCATCAGCAGCTTCGGAGAAAGTTTCCCAGTCTAAAGTAATTTCCTCTGCGGGAGTAATTCCTGGTTCAAAGCGAGATTCTCCTGGGGCAAAAGTTACAGATGCACCAAACTCATCACTACCAGTAAATAAATTGAGTATTTGTGCTCCTGCGGCACTAAAAGAACTATGCCCTGAAGTATATTCAGCGAAAGGTGGGGACGGATCACTACCAGGAGTTTGATAGGTCAGAAAATCAGTAGCTAAGATCGTTTGAGTTCCTTCCCCAGGCTGCCAAGCTTCAATAGCAAAACCACCTAAATCTGGGTTAAATTCCCCAATTAAGCCTAATTCTCCTAATTCGCGAATTGCTCTTACAGGACGCGTATAATCATAAAAAACTTTGGCTTCCCAAGTAGCAATCCCCGCATCAAAAACCGCATTACCTAAACTAAAAAATAACTTAACATCATCATCGAGGGAATTCTCATCGCGAGCCGAGACGAATTGCCCAAAGCTCATCCAAGTTCCCGGAGGGAAAGAAGTGCCACCGCCATCTTCCCAAAACTCGGCAATTAATTTTTGCTCATCTGTAAGATTGGCACTAAACTCAATTACTTCGTTGGCTTGATTAATAAATTCAGGGTTTATAACCGAACCAATTAAACTTGAGTCGATATTTAAGACTGAACCATCTTCTAGAGTTATGGTTTGGGCTTCAAGATCAACAGTTCCATCTACCAGTAAAAAAGGCTCTGGGGCGACGGGACGAAATTCTGAACCAGAGTCTAGAGCAAAAGGAATTACGGCTCCCCATTGCGGAGTTAGAAATTGTTGCGTTGAGCCAGTCGGATCGCCAATGGGGACAAATTCTGGGGTCCATAATTCAATATTGACTATTTCATCGGGACTATTGACAGGCTGGTAATTAATAATATCCAAATAGGGAGTTCCATCACCATTGGGAGCGTTGCCTAATTCATTAGAGCCATCGTTTTGCCGAAAATCGAGTAGAGCCTGAGCCGAAACATTGCCAATGCCTGCTGGGGTCGTGGCATCTGTGGTTGTATTATCGCGATCGTATCCGAGATCTGCCATTAAGGCATCAAAAATAGCAAACTGGGAAGGGAATAAATTCTCTAGGACTCGATAGGCTGCATAACTTATGGCTTCTTGCTTATTCTCGTCGGTAACTTCTATTTCTGGACGTTGTAAATCGTCTCCTAGTTGAGTGCCAATAGCCGTTAAATCATAGGCAGCCCAAGCGTCGAAAATAGCAGTATGGACTATGCCATAAGCTCTAGATGCGATCGTCGGGCCAGGACTGGTATTAATCACAGCTTGTTGTACAGCTTGATCCCAAAGTACAGAAATAGTCGGGGAATCATCTTCGACGGTAACTAATTGGGTTTCGGGATTAATAAGTAATTCTGCCATGGGATATCTACTCGGTAATTTTTTCTAAATAATCAAGAAAATTATTAAAGTTAGGAAAAGATATAGCGAAGAGCCTAACCTAAGAAATTTTTGATCACAAGGCTCAAAGCTTTTTGCCAATTAGAACGACACGAAATGAGCAGAAATTTTATCTACTACTCAACATAAGCGAGGTCGAGAATATAGAAATGGGGCTATTGGTATAGATTTAAATGTGAAGAATATTGCTTGGGCTTATTGCGATCGCGA
>JBCCYD010000636.1:0-2931 GCA_039190385.1 Cyanobacteria bacterium P01_F01_bin.143
AGATTGAAGGGGTGACTCCGAAACAATATCGAAGAAAGGGAATTTAAAAAAAAGCAAGACTCTTCAAAAAATTGAGCAAAAGCTTTCAAGAGATATCTTTTTTGCTTCTGTACATTAAACATATAAAGTTTAAAAACAAAGACGTAAAAGCCATGAAAAATCTACTTTTAGCTACTGCTACCACTGCTACATTACAATTATCCCTGGCAAATGATGTCGAAGCAGTGCAGGTCAAAGAAGTTAACTTTACCAGCAACAATCAAAATTTAGTTGGCAATCTTTATCTTCCTGATGATTATCAAGAAGGTGATAAATTACCAGGACTAGTGGTAACTGGTGCGTGGACAACAGTAAAAGAACAGATGCCTGCTACCTATGCTGAAGCAATGGCAGATCGTGGCTATGTAGTTTTAGCTTTTGATTTCCGTAATTGGGGAGAATCGGGTGGCAAAGAACGTCAGTTGGAAAATCCGACCAATAAAATCCAAGATATTATCGCTGCTGCTAATTATTTAACTACCCGTCCAGAAGTAGAAAAAAATAAAATTGCTGGGTTGGGAATCTGTGCTAGTGCTGGATACATGGCAAATGCCGCAGCCCAGAGCGAAGATATCAAGGTAATTTCTTTGGTCGCACCTTGGTTACATAACCGAAAAATTGTTAATGAGGTGTATGGAGGAGCAGAATCGGTACAAGGTTTAATCAATACAAGTCGTAAAGCAAATGCTAAATATGAGGCAACGGGAGAATTATCTTTAATTCCTGCTGCGAGTAATACCGATGAAAATGCCCTAATGTATCAAGCTCCTTACTATACAGAAACAGATCGGGGTTTGATTCCAGAATATGTCAATGAATTTAATCTGGCTTCTTGGGAAGGTTGGTTAACTTTTGATGTGATCGCGATCGCACAATCTCTTGATAAACCAGTTCAAATTATTCATTCTGAAGCAGCAGCTATCCCTCAAGGTGCCCATGAATTTTATAGCCGCTTATCAGGAGAAAAGAAAGAACTGTGGTTAGAAAATATTACTCAATTTGACTTTTACGATAATTCTCAAGTAGTTAAGGTCGCTAGCGATGCAGTTGCAGAATATTTCGCAGAAAAACTATAGGAATTGAATATTTGAATAAATGAAATATATCATCGGAACTATCACAGGACTATTGACTATGACACTTACTGTTAACCCTTCTAATTCTTCTTCTGAGATCGTAACTTCAGATGAAGCCGCTATTTATACTATTGTTGAAAGCGTGGCTAATCTAGCAGATAGAGGCAATTTTGAAAGTTTGGCCAAGCTTTATGCTCAAGAAATTGAAGTAGATTATACATCGGCATTTGGTGGAGAAGTTGAATTAAAAAGTCCTCAAGGATTAATGTCTCAATGGGCGAGTAGCTTACCAGGATTTGATCGAACTCGACATCAAATATCTAATATTGAAACTATAGTTAAGGGCAATCACGCGATCGCTAAAGCTGATGTTGTAGCTAATCATTATCTGGATGAAATGTTTTGGCAAATTTCTGGTAGCTATGAATATGGTCTAGTCAAAGAAGATGGACAATGGGTAATTGATAGGATGACTTTTATTGCTGAATCCGAACAAGGTAGCCGCGATATTATCCAAAAAGCTGTAGAACAAGCTCAGGTTAATCCCTCAACCTATATTCAACGTCAACAGACCCAGCAAGCAGTGATTGATTTTCTGACATCTTTGGAAAATAAGGATATGGATAAATTTGCGACTGTTTGGGCAGAAGATGCAGTGCAAGATATGCCTTTTTCCCCTGAAGGTTTTCCCAAGCGTGTGGAAGGGAAAGAAGAGCTGATGAAACATTATGCTGACTGGCCGGAAATTAGCGGACAAGCTAACTTTACTGATGAGTTGATATTTTATCCTATGCAAGATGCGACCAAGATTTTTGCGGAATGGCGAGGTAATGTTGAAATAGTTGCCACAGGACGACAGTATCTACAGAGATATGGCGGATTATTTCAGGTCATTGATGGCAAAATTGAACTCTTTCGAGAATATTATGATCCGATTGTTTTTCAAAATGCTTTCAGTTTAGAGAGTGGTTAGATTTATTAAAGAAGACAAAATGCGGAAAAAGCTTATTTTCCAGTTTTTAATAATTTACCCAATGGTGTGTGGGGTTCAGTCAAAATACCTTGAGAAGGACTAAATAAAAATGCCAGCATAAAGAAAACACACATCACCAATACAATCGAAGCGCCAGAAGGAGTATCAAAATAGTAACTCAAATACATTCCGATCGCAGATGAAGTAACCCCAAAAAAAGAACCCAATATCATCATTATATTTAGTTCTTTGACCAACAGATAAGCCGTACTAGCAGGTCCAACCAACATCGCAATTACTAGTAAAGAGCCAACTGTTTCTAAACTAGCCACAATGGTAATCGTAATCGCACTTATCATACCAATATAATAAATTTGTACGGGCATTCCACCAGCTTGTGCACCTAAAGGGTCAAAAGTATAAAATAAGAGTTCTTTGTAGAACAATACAACTATTACTAAAATTACTACTGCTGTAATTAAAGTATTCTGGAGATCGCTTTGATTAACTCCTAAAATATCGCCGAAGAGAACGTGAACTAAGTCAATACGATTTGCACCAGGTAAGACACTGACTAAAACTACCCCTAGAGCCAAAAAGGAAGATAGCATAATTGCTAATGCCGTATCTAATTTAATTTTGCAGCGCGACTCAATCCAAGCCATAAAAATAGCGCTCAAAATCCCGGCAACAATTGCACCGCTCGAAAGGGAATAACCTAGAACAAAAGCTATTGGTAAGCCTGCAACTAAGGAGTGAGAAATTGCATGTGCCATCATTCCTAATTGTTGGACAATCATATAACTACCAACAACCGCACATAAAACTCCCAATAACACGCCA
>JBCCYD010000637.1:0-2928 GCA_039190385.1 Cyanobacteria bacterium P01_F01_bin.143
AAGAAAATTTTAAAATTAAAATGAAACAAATAACTAAATTAATATTAATTATATTTTTTTTCTTGAGTACTATACAATTTGTATCTGCTGCTGAATATAATTTACCATCTTGGTACGATAAACCGATAGTAGAAAATGCCCAAGGAGATTTATATTATCCTGATTGGATGGCGGGAACTTGGAAAGTAACCAATATCTTAGAAGAACAAGTTGCGCCTTTAGCTCCAGATATTGTTTCTCCTGGTTTTGAAGATAATCAAAAATATATTGGGGAACCCATTGTCTTTCCTGTCAGATTTGGCAAGGAATATTATGTCTCAGAAAAAAAATGGTTCTTTTTTCCCTTAATAAACACAAAAAATCCGGTGGTCGCCGATCGCGCTTTTAATGGCCGAAGTATTGCCGAAGCATATTTAGGAAATGACAGTGTTTTGAGGGTGGCAGTCGATCCCAAAGATCCGAATAAGCAGATAACCTTGCTCAAAAGCGGTGTTAAATCAGTTTCGCAGGTGACAAAGCGGGCTGAGGAAAAAGTAGGTCGCTATCGCTTTAGGGCAACAGAAGTGACGCAACAATTATTTAAATCTCCGAATAAAATATATCTCAATGAAGTGGAGACAACTTCCGATTATCATTTGATAGATCCGCAAAATATTGAAGCAACTCAGGTGACAGCTATTTATCTTTCTCCTCAAGATCCTGATTATTTTCTAGCAGGCGATCGCCCTATTGCAATTTATCGTTATCATTTAGATCTATCTCTGATTAAAAAGTAATGCTTAAAAAAGCTCTAAACGTTAAGCTCTAGGCAGTAAGCTAGTCAGCATCTAATAGTTATTACCTTTTCAACACCGTTCGGTTAAGCCCCCCAGCCCCCAACTTTGGGGGAGCCAGATTTGAGAAATTCCCCCAGGATTGGGGGATTTAGGGGGCGAAGTGAATAACTTTAAATAGCACTTATTACCTTTTACCTCTTACCTCTTACTTCTAATGCACTCAGAAATACCTCTCGGCTTGGTTATTAAAGGATCTTTAAGCGACGGATTGGAAGTGAGATTGCATCCCGACATTTCCGTTGAAGATATGCGAGTCGGGAAGTTTTTAGTAGTTCAGGGTGTGCGATCGCGGTTTTTTTGTTTATTAACTGATGTGGAATTAGGAACTGCCAGCGATCGCATTTTAGCTAATCCGCCAACAATGGAAGATACTTTTTTAATGGATGTGTTGGCCGGAAGTGGCACCTATGGCATGATTGAGCTGGCTCCGATGCTGATGTTTACGCCAACTGCTACAGAGAGCGATCGCCGAGAAAGTTTAAGTTTCAACGAAGCTGAAAATAAATTAGCTGCTTTAGGAATGCCTGGTGGGACAGAATTAGAATTATTACCTGTTAAAACAATTCCAGCCCATTTTAGTCAGGTTTACGAAGCTAGCCAAAGAGATTTTCGTTCGGTTTTTGGTTGGGAAGATGATCCCCATCGTCGCAACTTTTCCATTGGTCAGCCTTTGGATATGGATGTGCCAATTTGTATTGATTTAGATCGCTTTGTGGAGAGAAGTAACGGGATTTTTGGGAAATCGGGAACAGGAAAATCCTTTTTGACTCGATTGTTAATTTCAGGGATTATCCGTAAGGAAGCGGCAGTCAATCTGATGTTTGATATGCATTCGGAATATGGTTGGGAAGCGATGAAGGAGGGCAAGCAAGTTAGTACAGTCAAAGGCTTGCGGCAATTATTTCCTGGGCAAGTGGAAATTTATACGTTAGATCCTGAATCGACGAAACGCCGAGGTGTGCGGGATGCTCAGGAGATGTATCTGAGTTATGAGCAGATTGAGATTGAAGATTTGAAGTTGGTGGCGAAGGAGTTGGGGTTATCGGAAGCTGCGATCGATAATGCGGTTATTTTGGAGAGGGAATATGGCAAATCTTGGATTTCTCGTTTGATCACGATGACTAATGAGGAAATTAAGACACTTTGTGAAGAAAAACAAGGGCATCCTGGTTCGATTATGTCGTTGCAGCGGAAGTTGAATCGTTTCGATACGTTGAAATATATTCGGTCGGCTTGTCCTCATAATTATATTGACCATATTTTGCAATGTCTGGATGCAGGTAAGCATGTGATTATCGAATTTGGCTCGCAATCGAATATGTTGTCTTATATGTTGGCAACGAATATGATTACGCGACGGATTCATTCTAGTTATGTGAAAAAGGCGGATCGTTTTTTGCAGTCGAAGAATCCTTTAGATCGTCCGCGTCAGTTGGTAATTACGATTGAGGAAGCCCATCGTTTTTTGGATTCTAGTATTGTTCATCAAACGATTTTTGGGACGATCGCGCGGGAAATGCGGAAGTATTTTGTAACTTTGTTGGTGGTAGATCAGCGTCCTTCGGGGATTGATAATGAGGTGATGTCTCAGGTGGGGACTAGGGTGACATGTTTGCTGAATGATGATAAGGATATTGATGCGATATTTACTGGAGTTTCGGGGGCACAAGGTCTGCGATCGGTTTTGGCAAAGTTGGATTCTAAGCAACAGGCTTTGTTATTAGGTCATGCGGTGCCGATGCCGGTGGTGGTGAGAACTCGTGCTTATGATGCGCAATTTTATAGTGAGTTGGGTTGTTACGATTGGGAAAATACAGAAGATGAAGAGGTTTTTGCGGCAGCTGAATTGGCAAAGGCAGATTTGGGATTTTGAAAATTGAAAATTGAGAATTGATATTGTCAGAATGGTTATCTATCGTAATTTAGAATCTCTATTTTTAGATAACAAATACTCATCATTCGCGTAAGAGAGACTAAGAAAAGATACCTAAAATGAAGCCCGATGCTCCAAATGTGATAAATCTAGACAATGATGAACAACAATTCTTGTCAGATTACCTCCGAGCGCATTGATGATGTAGTGCTTCTGCTG
>JBCCYD010000638.1:0-2928 GCA_039190385.1 Cyanobacteria bacterium P01_F01_bin.143
ATGACAATATGTTTCGGTTTATATATACGCAGCTATATTAGTCTTTAGGTGAAGAGGGATACGCGATCGCTTATTAGGAAATTTGATGCTAAATTAGTTATTAATTGATATTTGAGCAGTTAACCCGACGTTACAAAAATCTTGTAGCATGAGTCCCGAGTTGGCAAAATCAACATTAATAATCACCCGAGAAAAAGCTTCTTGTACCTTATTATTAATGGGCTCATTTGAAGCTAAAGCAAGAGATTTTGGATTGTTTTTTGGTTCGGAGTTGCCTAAACTTTCGATCAGATCAACTTTGCCCAAGATTAAGGATTCTCGATCTTCTAATTGAACAGAAACCTCTTTTTGTAAATTTATTTTAGCCGCAACTTTTTTCTCAACAACGGCCTCTACCCATAGATTCTGGCAATCAATCAGAGTTACAATCTCTTGCCCAGAAGGAATCAAATCTCCTTCACGATAGTTGATATTGTAAATTGCTCCTGATATCGGAGCCTCCAGGGGAATTATTTGATTATTTAGAGAATTTTCTTGGGCATCATTTAGCTTTTGTTGCAGATTGCTTAATTCTTTTTGCAAAAAGTCGATGGTTGATTGCTGATTAAAAATTTGTTGTTCTAGATTAATAATTTCTCGGGAATTATCGATGGAGATTGTTGTCTCCTCTTCTGTTTGGGGAAGATTCAGCGAAATTTCGCTTTTCTTGGGTACGGCTTGCAATTGCCTTTGGAGAAAGGAGAGGAATTTTCCAGCATTATTAATTTGCTCTTGTTTTAGTAGTATATCCTGTTCAAATTGGTTAATTATTTGAGTCGTCTTGCTATCTTCGACTGGTTGAATGAAGGCAAAAAGTTGATTCGCTTCCAGGTTCATGCCTTCGAGATAAATTATTTCTTGTAATATGCCTTCAACCGGGCTCTTTATAGACACTATTTCCCCGTTAACCACCGCATCTTGAATTACGATGGCGGTTCCTTGGCGATAGGAGCTAATGCCCAGCGAGATCGCAGCCAGACCAAAGCCAGCCAAAGCTAGATTAAAGATGACTTTTTTTACCCAAGATTTTTTAGTCGATTCTCCTGAAACTTCCAAAGACAAAGTATTGGCTTCAGAGACATTATCTGAGATTGGAATGTAAAATTGGGTAACTATACTGCCAAATTGGGAATTCTGTTTGTTTCCGTCAGAATATAAGGGAAATTGCTCATTAAACAGAACTTCTGATTCTGGAGAATTTAAAGAATTTTGAAATTGAGAATCTGCAATTGTTAATGCAGAAATCGCATCTGATAATTCTGGTAATACTGTTTTAAAAATATTATCTTCTATATGGGTATATCCCTTGTCAATATAACGGACTATTTCCTTAATTTTTCTCGCAGAAACCTCTTTGAGGAGACAACCTTTAACTCCTAATTCTAAATATTGAACGAAATCTGAAGCGTTGACCTCATTACAAAAAACTATGATTTTTGTTTGATTGAGCTTTTGTTTGAGAGTCCGAATGACGTCGAATCCATCAACAGCAGACAATGCGATGCTAACTAAGACAATGTTTGGCTTAAGCTTTTCAACATTAGAAAGCGCATCTTGATTGTTATTAAAACTACCAACTATTTTTATATCTGACTCAGATTCTAGTAGAATCTTTAATCCTTCTCGGATAACCTTCTGTTCTTCTATTAAGATTAAACGAATTATTTCCGATTTGTATATCATTATAAATTTTTATATATAATGGGACAACATTACACTCAGTATATATACTACAGGATTTAAATCTGTATCAGATCTTTCAAACTTAAACAATACGCATTATTACTGAATCTTTACAAAATTGTTTAGTTATATTGCTGAAAATTCTAATTTTAAATAAAAAAAATAGTCAATGATCCCTTCTGGGATCATTGACTAAATATGCTCGGTAATAATTGTTACAAAATTAGTCGTATATCCTAGCTTCTCGGGCACTAGGATTTTCTTCACAATATAGTTCAAAATCACTTTTTGGATTTTCGATCAAATCACTTTTGTGCATAATATCACTAATAGAAATGATTCCCTTTAAGCAATTTTGGACAACAGGAGCGCGACGAGTTTTCGTATTAGCAAATAGCCGAGCTACATATTCTACTCCTAAATCTGGTTGTACTGTAATGCAAGGTTTAGTCATGATTTCAAATACCCGCATTTTCTGAGGATTATGACCATAGGCCGTGACTTTATAGATAATGTCGGTTTCAGTGATAATGCCGTAGGGGTCACGGTCGCTGCGTGGCTCGACAATTAAAGCCCGTAATCCTTTTTCTTTAAAGACTTTTACTGCATTTGCAACCGTCTCCGAACCACTGATAGTTACAACATTAGTAGTCATAATATCTTTGGCGGTCATCATAATTTAAATCTCCTAAAAATTTAAGGTAATTAGTCTTCATAGATCCGACATTCTGGAGCATCGGGATTTTGCGCACAATAGTCTTGCAAAGAGTTGGTGTTCCCTTTTTCTTGGCGTTTATGGGAGGCTGCGGCCTGTAGTTCTTCTACTACATCCCAAGCGGCGGCACATTCAGGAGCAGTAGCCCCTTTGGTAGCACAGATTTCCCGAGCATCTTCTCGTGCCGCTTCAATACGATCATCCACAAAAAGTTGTACTTGTTTTTCAACAACATCACTTTTTGTCAAAATGTCACTGATTGAAACTATTCCCAAGAGTTTTCCTTCAATCACAGGAGCACGACGAGTTCGAGTATTGGCAAATAGACGAGCCACATATTCCACTCCCAAGTCTGGCTGTACTGTAATACAGGGTTTGGTCATGATTTCAAAAACTCGCATTTTCTTGGGATCATTACCATAGGCCGCGACTTTGTAGATGATATCGGTTTCAGTGACAATGCCATAGGGGTCGCGATCGCTGCGCGGCTC
>JBCCYD010000639.1:0-2925 GCA_039190385.1 Cyanobacteria bacterium P01_F01_bin.143
ATTGTCAGCGTATTAGCTATCTTTCTGAGCTGCTTCTTGGTCACTCCAATGCCAATTATGCTTGCTTTTGCTTTCGATGCAGTGACATTTGCTCGTATGGAATGCGAAGTATAATCATAGTCATTTCTAATGAAATGTAATATTTTGCCCTATTGCTTAAATCTGTCCTCAATGATGGATTGGCAGTAGGCTAATTTTTTATTCAATGGCTATGTTTAGACTGTAGTTTAGACTAAAGTGGTCAACTTTAAAACGTTGAGGATACAACTCTTTTCATCACAAAGCAGAGCTTTGTTCAGAGCGAAGCTCTGGGACAAAATACGTTCGTTAGTCAAAAGAGCTGTATGATTTCCCTGCACCAATAAAGATTACTGATTTAAGTTTACTCTTATACCCATTGGTGACAAGTTAAGCTTCTATGCCTGTTGTCAAGAGGGACTTGGAGACAAGTCCAGAGTAAGTTTGGCACGTTTGGGACGAGGGGATTTAACTATCCCTAAGTCTCGATTTTCAGATGCAGTTAGATAAGCAACAATGTCAGTGGTATTGCCTTGATTGAGTGCGACAGAAAAGTGATAAATTCCCCGAAAAACCATCTCTATGGAAATTGAATCGAATGGTAAAGTAAGCTCGTCAGCAATCTCATCACACAGATCGAGAAGAATGGCATAAAACAGCCATGTAGCCCAAATTTGTAATTTAATTCCATTAATCGAACCAGTCCAAAGATAACTCAAGCCCAGCAAGCGTTTGAGCAGTAAGAAACTTTCTTCGATTCGCCAGCGACGAGAATAAAGGTCGCCAACAACAAAGGGAGGTAGAATATGAGGCTCAAGTACCGAAGTTAGATATCGATGCCAGCTACGGCCGTGACGGATTTCAACTAAGCGCAGATTGAGGATTGGATTGCCTTGATAACCAGTACCCAGACGAATTAGAGTGTCTCGGTGAGTTGCAGATTGGCTTAAAATTGAGATTGATTTGTATTGAGCGTTAGATTTGAGTCGGGTAATAAAATCTGATTGCTTCTCAATTAGTTGCTCAAATAAGCCATAATTCCAAAACCCTCTGTCGAGTAATAGTAATGTTTTTGGTGCAATCAGTTCGAGCAACAAAGGTACGAAATTACTTTCATGAGCACAGGGAAGTTCGCTAAACCACGTTTGAACTGGGTAGCGGGTTTTTAAGTCTACAACAGCACAGATTCGTCCTCCCAATTTACCCAGAGATGAAGTTTCAAGACTTTTGAGTTTCCGAAATAAAGCTTCTAATGTCGAAGCGTCTACAATCCACAATTGCTCAAAATGTTGGTTAGCATGAATTACGCTTGGAGCCAGAGGTCGCTTTTGTCTTTGTTGCCATCTTTGATTTAAGCTAATTAACAAATCACTCAAGACCCGCTCAAATAGTTCAGCAGGGAAGGTTAATAGTCTTTGAGATAGGGCTTGTTGAGATACTTTCGTCATTTTTGCCCAGAGCAAATCTTCTCTGGCTAACATTCGATTTAGCTCTCTGACACTCGGTACTTGTCGCCAAACAAGAGTCAGTACTGCCGCCAGCATCAGAGGCAATCCTAAAATTCTTTCGCTCATTTCTAAAGCGCGATAATAAGCCAACTGATTGTAAACACAGGGCTTAACTAACTCCTCTAGCTGTCGCGAAATTGCTTTGTTATCTACGTTAGGATGGCTTCTATTTCTGGCGTGATCTCGAATACTCTTTTGTGAATGTGCCATTTAATTTCTCGCGATCGCATTTGAGAACAAAAACCATATTTGCTATCTAGTTTAAAGTTCCTACACCTTCTAATGTGACTGCATTTGACAACTTGTACCTTTTCTTAACTTGTCACCAATGGCTATTAGCTATTAGCCATTGGTGACAAGCTAAGCTCAAAAGGTAGTTGTCAAGAGGGAAAAGGAGGCAAGTCCAGGGGAGGTTTAGCTCTTTTTGGGCGAGGGGATTTAACTATCCCCAAGTCTTGATTTTCAGGTGCAGTTAGATAAGTAATAAAACTGCTAGTATTTCCTGGACTGACTGCTTGAGAAAAGTGATAAATTCCCCGAAAAACCATTTCTACGGAAATAGAGTCGAAGGGCAAAGTTAACAGTCTTTGAGATAGAGCTTGCTGTGATACACGAGTCGCTTTTTCCCATAAAAGATTTTCCCGAGCCAGCATTCGATTCAGTTCTCTAGAACTCGGTACTTCATGCGGCGAATATGCGAAGCGGTACAACACGGTATTGTTCAATGTTTAATGCTCAATGTTAAATATTCAATGTTCCCAGTTGGGATACTGTTCGGGTGCTTGACCATGGGAGGCAATAATCTCACCATAGCCAGGGTGAGGCTTCTCTGGCTGAATCTCTTCAAGCTGTAGCTCAAACTCCCAGTGGTCGCCAAAATCAAATATATACTCCATAACTGAACCTACTTCTAGGGGAAGGTCGGCAATTTCTGTCTCATCTGTAGAGGGGGATTCTTCCATATAGGGATGAACTACCCGTACTGTTGTGCCTAGTTGGTCTTTATAGCTAAACATATCGAGATGATCATGATCAAAATCAACCGACTGCAAAATTAGCTGGCTCAAATCCCAAAGGGTCATGTCGCTGGAGATAGCAATCCGCCGCCAAATTCGATGCAAAGTAACCTTGAAAACATACACTCCCGCAATAGACTTTACTGACGGCAAGGTAATTATTTTTTGCCATTGAGGAAAATAGGGCTGTAGAACCTGCTGAAGCTGTCCCGACTGAACACTACCAACTGTAGATTCCAGCCAAAATAGCGGCGAATCCCCATGGGGAAATAGAGCCTGAAACAGTGTTTTACCCCAGTCTGTCTGTTTGACACTCTTAACACGCCAGCCTTTACTTTTTTGGGGTTTACCATAATTAGCCTCAACCAAACCAAACAGCTTCA
>JBCCYD010000640.1:0-2914 GCA_039190385.1 Cyanobacteria bacterium P01_F01_bin.143
CCCCAAAATCCCATATATTAACTTTGAAATTCTTTTCATTATCTAACGGAAAGCTATATTCAATAACATCGATACCCTCTGTTGATTTTTCGTTCTTTATAAGTCGATATTCAGAATTTTGAATCTTCTTAGCTAAACTAGTCTTACCTGAGCCTGGTTCCCCAACAATCAACAACTTAGCTTCATAAATATAATCTTCTCCTTGTTCCTCTAATTGTTGAAAATATTCTATTATATCTTCTGTTCCGCGATTAGCTATTTCTAATGGAGGAATAGCTAGAGGATTAATCCTCAAATTTAGTTTTTTTAAATTAGAAAGCTTAGTGATTGATGTTGATAGATTTGTTAGCTGATTATTACTTAAATTTAGCTCTCTTAACTTGGATAAGTTGGTAATTGATGCTGGTAGATTTATCAGCTGATTCTTACTTAAATTTAGCTTAATTAAATTGGAGAGTTGTGTAATGGACTCCGGAAAGTTTATTAACCGATTATTTGTTAAATAAAGATTGGTCAGATTGGAGAGCTTTGCAATTGATTTTGGGAGAGTTATTAGCTGATTGTTACTTAAATTTAGCTCTCTTAAATTAAAGAGATTAGTGATCGGTTCTGGTAAATGTGCGAGCTGATTATTACTTAGATTTAGCCATTTTAAATTAGAGAGATTGGTAATTGACTTTGGTAAATATTCCAGCTGATTATTGTTTAAATATAGCTCCCCTAGGTTAGAGAGATTAGTGATTGATTCTGGTAGAGTTGTTAGCTGATTATTACTCAAATATAATCCTGTTAAGTTGGAGAGATTAGTGATTGATTCTGGTAGAGTTGTTAGCTGATTATTGCTTAAGTTTAGCCATGTTAAACTGGAAAGATAAGCGATTGATTCTGGTAGAGTTGTTAGCTGATTATTGCTTAAATCTAGACTTATAAAACCTTGTTCTTGGGCTTCTTTAATTTTTCTTAGAACTCGTTCTGAAAATTCATTCATGTTTCTAGTATATGACTCAAATTGCTGAAAATGCTGATTTTTGTTAAACTCGCATAAACAATCTATTTATTCAAGCAATTACGATCACGTTAATATTTCTTTTACAGCTTATTGTAGAGTAATTTCTCTGATCTCTATCAAAAAGATCAGACCTATGGCAAAAGTCGATCACTAAACAGTATTATTTGTGTTTATCCATAGCACCGATCTGGACAAGCCCAGAACACGAAGCTGGGCTTATCCGTGTTTATCTGTGCTTGCCCAGTTCCTTGCCCTGTGGATAATAATTTAAATTTACCAGAAGCGTAGAAGTGTTAATACGATCGCGAAAACAAAATCAACTCAATCCTTAGCCAAATAATCAGTAGCAAAAGCGATCGCGTCTTCAGAATCAAAAATTTTTCCTTCGATATAAGCAATTTGAATTTCTGTTAATAACTCGCCAATTATCGGAGAAGGCTTAAGATTTAACCTATCTATCAAATCCTTCCCTGAGACCAAAGATTTCGGATGCGCCACGGAATCTTCAAGATTAAGATAACGCTCGATCATCGGCAAAATAATATCTTTATCCACTCCAGCCACGATCGCTCTAACGGCCAAAATAGGAAAAAAGTTTTTCACTTCCAAAAAGAAAAAATACTGTTGGCGCAAACTCATAGCAGATTCTAAAACCTGCAATTTAGGTAAATTTTTGACTGTCGCCACTACTGCCTTAATCTGCGATCGCGAATATTTAAGTCTTTCTAACTCTAATTCCGCCACTTCAGCATTAGCCGACACTAAAGTAGACAATTTAGCCAAAATCAAACATTTAGGAATAGTCTCCTCAAAATTTGACCATTTGCGCCGTAAAAACCGTTGCACTGTCTCAATCGTTTCTATTTGGGCAAACTTTTCGCGATTTAACTCCGTAAACCAAGCATCTATCAAGCCATCTTCCCAAGCTGTTTGTAACCATGTATTTCCCAAAGAACTGGTCAGAAGATAATTCAATTCATTCTGAACTCTTTCAGCAGCAATATTAGGTAAGAGATTTGCCAAATTATGAATCGTTTTTCTGGTCTGAGACTCAATCTGAAAATCTAGTTGAGATGCTTGCCTATAAGCCCGTAACAATCTCAAGGGATCATCTTGAAGATTCTCCGGAGATACCATCCGAATCATACGATGCTCCAAATCCTGGAGACCACCCAAAGGATCGATCGCGCGCTGTTGTCGCATATTGTACGCGATCGCATTAATTGTAAAATCTCGCCTTTGCAAATCTTTCTCTAACGTCTCTCCTTCCTGTAAGGCAAAATCTAAAGTTCCTTGGGGAAAAACTACCCGAGCAATTTGTCGCACATCATCCAAAACCACAAACCCACCATCATAGCGATGGGCAATAATCTTAGCCGTTTCTACAGCTTTTTCTGGTAAGACAAAATCTAAATCCCAATAAGTTCGGTGCCTTCCGAGCAAGGCATCTCTCACTGCCCCGCCCACTAAACAAGTAGTAGAAGGTAATAAAGCAACTTCAAAAGGTAAATGAGGAAGGTTTAGATCTAATCTCGCCGTTTTCAATGTCATTAACTAATAATAATCAAGCAAAGTTACCAATATACTTTAATTAGACGTATATTAACAAGAATTTTTTCTCTGGTTGTAAGCGATCGCGATCTCGCTTGAGCAATTACATTAATAAAATAGCTTATTTAACGGAATTTTCTTTTACAATAACCAATATAATTAAGATTTTTGTAATTAAATACGTAATCAATTTCTGAGGTTTCGCTACTTAGTTTTCTCTTGTTTTCAAGCTGATCTTTTTCCGTTTATTTTACTTCTTTGATTTTCACCCTATTTCCATACCTGAATTCTTACATTTTATTAGCAATTATGCTACCGAATTCTTTATTCCCACTTTATTCTCATGAACTCAAA
>JBCCYD010000641.1:0-2910 GCA_039190385.1 Cyanobacteria bacterium P01_F01_bin.143
CTACAAATAACACAGAAACTCCCGTTGCCGAACAAGAGAGAGAAGCCTATCTTAATGAACTACCAAATGAAGTAGAGATGTCTCTGTTTGATCATCTCGAAGAATTAAGGATGCGGATTTTTTATGCTGCGATCGCGGTAGTAATCGGCATCATCGGTTGTTTTATTGTCGTCAGACCTTTAGTAAAAATCTTGGAAGTACCCGCCCAAGGAGTTACATTTCTCCAACTAGCACCAGGAGAATTCTTTTTTGTCTCTATTAAAGTTGCTGGTTATAGTGGCATCCTCGTAGCTAGTCCCTTCATTCTCTACCAAATAATTCAATTTGTTCTTCCTGGCTTGACTCGCAATGAAAGACGGTTACTCGGCCCAGTAGTTTTTGGCTCCAGCATTTTATTCTTTGCTGGATTGGGCTTTGCCTACATTGCCTTAATTCCTGCGGCGCTGAATTTCTTTATCAATTATGGTGGTGATGTTGTCGAACAATCTTGGTCAATTGATCGCTATTTTGAATTTGTTTTACTCTTGATGTTTAGTACGGGCTTAGCCTTCCAAATTCCCATTATTCAGCTAATCTTAGGTTTTCTGGGCATTGTTTCCTCAGGGCAAATGGTTGCTGGTTGGCGCTATATCGTTCTCGGAGCAGTGGTTCTCGGAGCAATTTTGACGCCCTCTACCGATCCTTTAACTCAATCACTTCTAGCTGGTGCAGTTTTAGGTTTATATTTTGGTGGTGCAGGAATGGTCAGGTTAATTGGGAAATAGGTAGAGACGTGTCGGCGACACGTCTCTACAATCGGCGACACGTCTCTACAATTACCGACAGGTTTGTACAAAATTAGGTCTTTTTCAAAGATGATGCAAACTGGCTCATCAAGGTAGCTACCACAATCAAAACGGCACCAAACCAGCCTCTCCAACCGAGGACTTCTCCTAAAATAAAATAGGCAAAAACTAAACCCCAAACTGGCTCTAAGGTGTAAATTACTGCCGCTTGAGTTGATTTGACTCTTGCTTGGCCCCAAGTTTGAATGCAAATTGTACCTGTCGTGACTACTAAACCTAAATACAACAGAGAAGACCAAGGTAAATCGGATAATGCCTGGAAATTGGTTAACCAATGAGATTTATCTTGTGCAACCCATAATAGAGACAATCCCACAGCACACCACATTTGCGTAGCAGCTAAGGATAAAGCATTAAACTTGTGAGCATGATTTTCGATTCTGGTAATATATAGGGCATAGCAACAAGCAGTGCCTAAAGTCCAGAGATCACCAATATTGGGGTTCTGATGATCATAGGATAGAACTCCTACTCCAATTAGAGCCAAAATAGCTGTAATCCAAATCGAATAGGGGACTTTATCAGTTTTAGCAACAGAATGTTTAGGCTTGGTTCTAGTTTTTTTAGCTAATAATTTAGGTAGAAAAAGAGATAAATGAATAATTAAAGGGACTAAAACAACATAAAGAGCTGTAATAAAGGCACTACGACTCGCACTAGTATATTGCAGCCCAATAGTTTGAGTCGCTGAGCCGAGTAATAACCAGAAACCCAATTCAAAACCAGCCTTCACCAATCGCTTATTTTGTTTTAAAAAAGGAGTAAAACAAAGAGCGGCTAAAGTATAGGAAATTAAATTTAGAATCGATGGCGGTATAGTTGCAATGGTTTGCTTAAGAACCACATAGCTGCTCCCCCATAAAATAGGAGCAAGATTCAACAGACTTAAGCCGAGTAGATAGGAATTGGCTTTTCTGGATTGATTGAGCATGTGGGAATAAATTTGGGTGAGTTTTATTTTTATTTAATTATTAGATATTTAGGCGATACTTTGCAAGATGGTAATGTCTTGTTCGATATTAAAACGATTGAAAATATCGATATATTTTTGTAATTCTGATTCTCGTTTGTTTTGTTCGCGATCGTGATCTTCATCTTGCCAACCAATGAATATTTTGGCATCACTATTCCGTTGCGCGATCGCTTGTTTCATTAATAACAAAGCCGCAATTGCATCTTGTTGTTTTGCCCGAGGATGATTAGGAAACATTGCTTGGCTTTTTTCGGAAGGGTAATAGGCATGAAAATTAAAATCTATAGGTACTTGATATCTTTGGGATAAATCTAAGCCATACTGTACCGTCTTATGAACTTCTTCTATGGCTGCTTGACCAACAATTTCTGGAGCCTGAAAAACGATATTAAATTCTATGCCAACACGAGTATTATAGTCACCCGCGATCGCGAAAGATTTTTCAATAGCTTCTTTCGACATTAATTTTTTCAAGTTGACCATTCTAATAGTCTCATCTTGAGATTCGATACCTAAAATAATTTTTATTTGCTGATCCTGGCGCAAATTATTCACAATAATATCCAGGTTTTTATGCTTAATATAATTCTCCCGAGAATCCCAAGATACAATTTGGCATTTTTCCAGAGAAGCTACATATTTTGCAATATAAAACAAAGTCTCTGGGGACATTTCTAATTTGTTTAACGTAGAACCAGAGTTATAAATAACTAAATGAACAACTTCTGGTAAAACATCAGCATAATAATCTTGAAAAAATTCTAATCTCTGTTTATTAAGCTCATAATTAAATTGAACTCCTTCCCCAGCACCAATATCACAATGACTACACTGGCTTTTATGAAAAGGACATCGACCATCTTGAAATTCATTCCCAAACACAAGTGCTAGTCGTCTACCATAGCCATCAAAAACCGACTTAAATAAGGTGGATTTTTCGGGGATTGCTAAACTAGTTTTCATTGATTTTTTATAATAAAGTAAAATTTTATCGCCTATTCAAGATAAAAAGCTAGGAAGTCTCTACTAATTACTTCCTGATAGCTCTTTTATATTCCTCAATTCTTTACAGACGTGTCGGCGACACGTCTC
>JBCCYD010000642.1:0-2910 GCA_039190385.1 Cyanobacteria bacterium P01_F01_bin.143
GTTTCGTTGATGATCCCAAAAGATTTCATCTAATCGATTACTGACTCCTGAATAATAAGTAAACACATACCGAGGCAAATACTGTTTTTTTCCAGCTCTACTAAAAAATTCCTTTAACGAAGGTGATTTAGATCGTCCTTCTATATGTATTTCATACCCTTTACCGGTGTAATCAACAATTATCTCTTGCCCATGACAATGGTATTTAAGCCAATAATTAAAATGAGGCTCTGGATATTTACGAGTTGATTCATTGCTCAGATCAAGAGCTTTAAAAATCAGGACAATGGACTCAATAAGATTAGATTTCCCTGTGGCATTCTCACCCAAAAAAACTGTATTCATTTGATCTTCATCCAGGTCAATACAGAACTTCTTAAGGTTCTTAAAATCCT
This sequence comes from Cyanobacteria bacterium P01_F01_bin.143, assembly GCA_039190385.1. GTDB lineage: Bacteria > Cyanobacteriota > Cyanobacteriia > Cyanobacteriales > Xenococcaceae > Xenococcus. The sequence goes on from JBCCYD010000642.1 coordinate 396, forward strand.
CTATATAAAGCTGGTTAATCCTCATTAATCAATTCTAAAAATGATTCCGTTTCTTTTCTAGTTTCGCTAATCTTTGACTGAATCGTTTTGAGTTCTGCATAGAAACTTTCAATACTATCTCTATGCTTGCTTTCTTGCCATACTTCAACTGCAGACATCGGTCCTTTTGCTTTTTTCAGAATATCTAGAATATCCGGTGACTCTGTATTCATTGGTTTTTTATTTTTCTGTGTCTTACTTTTCTGTATCTTCTTTAATTCGAGGTGAATTTGTTTTTCAGCTTGGACTCGCATAAGTAATTTAAAAGCTGGTTCTTCCTCATTATTTTGCTTAACCAATTGCCCCGAAAAAGCTTTTTTTAATATGCTCTGGCGTAACATTTCTGCTTTGTTAACTGCACTAATTAATTCATTTTCAATCTTTTCAATAGTTGAAAATTTTAATTCTAATTCACTCACTATAACCTTCTGTTCTTCCAAACAGGGTAATGCAACTGCGACTTCACGCATGTTTTCAAGACTTAATACCGGTCTTCCTACACCATAAACCAATTCATTGATCATTTTTGACCCAAATGAATCGGATTGAAAGTAATAATGAAGGTATGGTGTAATCTCAGGATCAATTGGTTTCATTAAAGCAACAGATTGACTGATGTATGCTTCAGGTATTTTTTGGTCAACAATTGCTACTTTTCCAACATTGGCGCCAGTAATAGTCATTAATAAGTCACCTTTTTCTACCAAGCTTCTTTTGCCTTCTACATTCTTAGGAAGATCAACATGTGCAGCATTATCTAATTCCAACTTATTTGTCTTGATATCTTGCGTTCTAATGAAGTATGCTCCATAATCGGAATAGTATTTTTTCCAATCTCTTGAACCACTAGTCACAAAATAGAGTAGTTCATTGTTTCTCACCCACATCCATGATTTCGGAATTGTTGGGAGTTTTCTATATCATTTTTTCCCAACTTAGCATATTCTATAGGTTTTGCTGGTTTTCTTGGTTTAGAGTCCTGTCTTGTCTTATTCCATTCTTTTAGTTCTTCTTTCCACTTGGTCAGTTCCTGTTGATATTTTAGTTTACGTTCTTCACTAATTCGATTGAGAAACTTTTTAACTGGTTCAGGATTATTTTCTTTCCGCCATTCTGCTGTTAATTTGCCTTCAAAGGCATTTTTTAGCAACGACTGTCTGTAAGCTAGCAACTGGCTTCGTGATCGTTCCAAATATTTTAAGCTATGATCAAGGTCACTGAATAATTCTTCTAACCTTACAACAATTAGCCTTTGCTCTTTCGCAGGTGGTAGAGGAATAGGAATTTGAGCAAATTTAGATGCAGACAACTCTAAAAATGTCGTACCACTGGCATAAGACTCTGCTAGCTGTTTTGATGACTTCAAATAATAGAAGATATAGTCAGAATAGAGAGATTGGGTTGGTATTAGATTTTTGAATCCTTGATTAGTTGCTATACTATTTTCCGCAATTGCGACGTAGCCTATTGGGGCTCTTGAAGAGAACAATATTGACCCTTTCGGCAATATATATGCAGAGGATTCTTCCAACCCATCTTCGCTTATAAACCTCCTGCCTCTTGATATGTATTTACCTTCCCATCCAGTGAGATCAGCTGGAGTAACCCAAGGAATATTGCCATCCCAATATCTCTTTTTTGTAGTAGATGGTGTTCCTCCACTAGTTATAATTCCTAAATCTCCAAGGGTCGCCCAAACCCAATTGTGGGGAAGATTATATTTAGCAAACGCTTTACCCACTATATCCCGCTTTCAAGTTTGACCTTCGAATAAATTTCTTTCAATACTTCACAAGGGTCAGCTCGAATAGCCAATGAAATAAGATAGAGTTCCTTTGCTCTTAAATGTGCTGATTCTTTCAGTGTGAGTTCGCTCAACCGTGGTTTACTAATACCAGTTTTTCGCGAAACCTCAGATTTATTAATGGATCTTTTGGCTAAGTATTCTCCTAACTCAGTCATTATTTTTTAAAGATTTTCTGTAAGTAATATTGGATAAAATTAAAAAATGTATAGTTCTTCGTAAAAATATCTTGGCAGATTGAAATCAATCCTTTAAACTTGTATAGATATTCTGTAAATATTTAATTAATTGCTTAAAATAAACAATGAGAAGATACACCAAAGCAGAGTTAGAAGAAATTGTATTCACACAACTGGATAACCTCAATGCCGTACATGACCTACTCAAGATCATGAAAACCCAAAACGAGTTACTGGAAAATGCCAATAAGAAACTGAAAGATGAGGTCTCGGATTTTAAAGTGAGGTATTATAAAACCGGAAAGCTTGGCAGGCCAAAAGACTAAACCCCACCTGCTGTGTGGAGTGTATTGGATTATTCGTACCCGCAAGCCGTGCCGCACATCCCCTCATGAATCTCGTGCCAAAGGCATTTCCATTTCGAACTAAACCAATTACCGCAAAAGTCAAGGGAGATTTGTGGGATATACTGGATTACTCATACGCGCAACCA
>JBCCYD010000643.1:0-2877 GCA_039190385.1 Cyanobacteria bacterium P01_F01_bin.143
TTTATGGTAGAAGAATTTAGAATTTCGGTTTAAATATTAATAATAATTTTCTTACATGCGATCTCATTTTTCTACTGGCAGGCGATCACCTTACCTGCGATCGCATAAATGGCAAATATTGTTGTTTATTGTCACTAGTGATAAATTAAGCATAGAGTTCAATAGATCAAATCCCCATGAGCAGTAGTTTAAATGTTCAGTTAACTGATGAATTACGTCGCTATATCGATATGCGAGCGAGTGATGATGATGTTTATGCTACTCCTAGTGAATATATCCGAGATCTAGTCAGAAGAGATATGGAAGACTGGAAAATTATTTCTGATATTACACAAGGTCTCAAAGAGATCAAAAACCAAGAATTCGTTTCTGAATCTATCCTCGATATTTTGCAAGAAGATTAAAAGCTTGTGAGAAACTACGTCCTAACACCTACGGCGCGCCGTCATTTACGAGAAGCTAAAGCATGGTCGCGAACTAAATGGGGTGATGAATTAACAAAACAATATTTTTCTGATTTAGAAAAAGCTGCACAATTTGTCGCAGAAAACTATCAGAAACTTACGAAAAGGCAAGAATTAAGCGGGGATAGCGGATTACTTTTCTATCCGGTCAGAGAACATTACATTGTTTATGAACCATTAATTGTTTATGAACCATTAGGAGACAAGCGTATTGCGATCGCTGCTTTTATTCGTATGGGTAGAGATATTCCTTCCTTGTTAAAGAAAAATGCTTACGTTATTAAACGAGAGCTAACGGCAATCAGAGATAAGAATAAGCTTAATTAATCACAATTAACTTCAGACTATAATAACTGAATAATAAGAAAATTTTGCCTGCGATCGCTATTCCTGTGATTGCAAACTAATTTCCTGAAACGAAAAAGTGATCACGTTTTGTTTTTTATTGGCGATCGCTTTCTAGCACTATTGTGATTGGTCGCTGTACACCATGTACATCAAGTACAAATTCCCCACATGAAATTTTTATCTTCTGGAGAAGCCCGAAAAAACTTTGCAGACACTCTCAATCGAGTAGCCTATGGCTCTGAACATATTGCAATTAAACGTTCTAGGAAAGAGGCTGTCTATCTAATTTCAGCTAAAGACTATGAGCTTTTTCAACAGTTTTTAGAGCAGGCAGAAGATAAAATCGATCTTGAAGAAGCAGAATCTCGCATGAACAATTCACAACAGCAAACAATTGACTTTGATGAATTTTTTAATGATTTAGAGGTTTAAAGAGGTTTAAGTTGAATTTTTATGGGGTTAAGTTTGATATTCAAATATGACCACTACTAGAACCTGTCATCGATTGGCGAAGAAATAACCTATTAAATACAGTGAACCACAAAAAACCACTAAATTTTGCCTATCTACTGGTTGACGCCAAATATGCTCTAAGGCCAGAAATAGCTCTTCATAGGTTTTGCATTGGCTGAGCTGAGGACAAACTTGCTGAGCGATCGCGGCTAAGTCTTCGGGATCGGCACTACTATGACCTGGTACGGGTACTAAATGTAATTGATCATCAGGACGCAATAATGCCTGGAAAACATCTTGGTGATCTTTGGTTGATAACATGCCCATGATAAAGGTTACAGTCTTATCCTGAGTATCCAAATAATCGCGAAGGGCGATCGCGGATGCGGTATTATGAGCACCATCAATTAGTAGAGGACGATCTCGCCAACTAGTCCATTGCAATCTTCCTGGCCATTGAGTTTTTGCCATGCCTTGGGCGATCGCACCAGTTGAAATTTGCCATCCTTGTTTTTGTAATATCTGACAGGTAGCGATCGCGATCGCTGAGTTATTCAGCTGAATATTTCCCAGCAAAGGCAAAGGATATTCAACATCACCATATTTTGCCCGTCTCCCTGTCTCCCTGTCCCCTTGTCCCCTTGTCTCCATCTCAACTGCTGGCTCGATCCAAACTGTGGGACAGTTTAAATTTTTAATCTTCTCCTTGACCACATCAATTGCTGCGCTCGGTAATTGACCGATAACCGCTGGACAATTTGCTTTCAAGACCCCGGCTTTTTCTCTGGTAATATCTGCGATCGTCGGGCCCAGACGTTGCCAATGTTCTCGACTAATCGAGGTGATAATACTAACTAGGGGGCGATCGCAAACATTAGTCGCATCCAGTCTGCCGCCTAAACCTACTTCCATAACGGCAATATCAACCTGAGATTGGGCAAAATAGAGCCAAGCAGCTGCGGTGATAACCTCAAACTGAGTTGGCGTTGACTCGGCCGAATTCGCTTTGACAATAACTTGTTGCAAAACATCAATTAACCTAGATTGTTCAATTGGTTGTTCATTTAAATGAATTCTTTCAGTCCAATCAACTAAATGGGGAGAAGTATAACGTCCAACTCGATAACCAGCAGCGGTTAAAATTGAGGATAAAAAGGAACAAACCGAACCCTTGCCATTAGTTCCGGCTACATGAATTATTGGTACTTTATCTTGAGGATTATCCAAATCTACTAAGAGTTTTTTAATTCTTGCTAAACCTAAATGAACTCCAAAACGCTGAAAAGGTTGTAACAAAGAATCAATACTTTGATCGTCAGTCATAGGAAATAGTTAGAAATACTCAGAAAACTTAGTCAATGATTTATTTATATTATCGTCACTTAGGTATCTCCGCAGAAATAGTTACGCATTTTTGAGCCTTTTGTCCATTACCAATTTCCCAATCTTGATCTTGATTTTTCCAAGATATAAGCTATATTCTTGATATAGTTAGAATCAAATCATAATCTTTATCCTAATAACTCCAAATATAACTTCCGTGTATTTACGTAAGCATAACCATCAGTATTCTAATCAAACATAAGAGTTTTTACGTATTTTTTAAGTAAAA
>JBCCYD010000644.1:0-2874 GCA_039190385.1 Cyanobacteria bacterium P01_F01_bin.143
CGCCTCGCACGTCAGAGCGTGGCCGGGCGCGTCGACGGCGCAGCACGTCGCATCGCAATAGGAAATGCCGCACTCACAGCGGCGCATCGGTCGGCCGTCGCTCCCGTAGAACGACCGCAGCCCGCAAGCCATAAAAACCATTGATATCATGAGGTATTTGAATTATTTTTCCAATGCGTTCTAATAATTTTATACCAACAGAAGTGCGAGAATAACGATAAACTAGAACAGGATTTACTTCATAGCTTTGGGTAAGAAATTGTTGTAATTTTTTTCTTTGTTCTGGGGAGATTCTTTTGAGATAAAAATTGAGATTTTTGGTGATTTTTCCCTGTGTAGCAAAAAGTTCCAAGTCAGCAACTTTAACTTCAAAACCTAATAAACTGTAGTTAAAATTAATGCTCTCTGCGGGAATAGTTGGTGATTCTAAAGTAATCAGATTAATTAAAGTTGTAACTGTAAATAATAGACTGTATTTAGCTAATTTTAACTTTAGTGACATAAACTTTAGTTGTAAGCTTTTAATTACAAATTCTATAGTCCTTACCAAATTACATCTGGGTAAAAATCTCTTATTTTTTTATCTGAAGTGATTATTGAAGCTTGATTCATAATAGCTAATGCTACAACAATGCGATCTGCTGGATCTCGATGTGTCCATTCTAAGTTGACACTTTCTAACCATAAATCTTCATTAATCGGCACAATACTTATCACATTAGACTTTTTTAAAGAGGAAACATACTTTTCGAGATCAACTCCTAAATCTAGTTTTTTATTTTTTATTTTGATTGCGATTTCCCAAATCGCTGTCGACGGAACTAGACCATTTTTTTCTTGTTCCATCTGCTCACAAAGATTTTTTGCAACTTGAGAAAGCCTATCTGGATCTAAACTCCACCAAATCAAAGAGCAAGTATCAAGGACAATTTTCACAACTCTTCCCATTCCTCAGTAGTAGGTGTTGTTAAATCTTCAAAATACTTTACTTTCCCGCGCATTTCTCTAAATAGCTCTTCTGTTGACAGATTATCACTATATTTAGATATCTTGATGACGGGTTTTCCTTGATCTGTAACAATAATCTCTTCTCCTTCTGATTCTACAAGCCGCAATAAATCCAGAAGTTTTGTTTTTAGTTTACTTTTAGAGATAGTTTTCATTAAATATATACAGTCATAAGTATGATCACAATATACAGTGTACAATGTGTATTCATCTGCACAAACAACTGAGCAAATGAGAACCAATATTGAAATAGATGACCAACTCATGGAAGAAGCTTTTAGTTTAACTAATGTCAGAACCCAAAAAGAATTAATTCATCTTGCTCTACAAGAATTTATCAAAGCGAAGAAGAAAAAAGACTTTTTAGAGTTAAGTGGAAAAATTCAGTTTCATGATGGATATGATTACAAGTCGATGCGAGGCAATTAATTGTGTTACTGATTGTTGGTTCAATTTTTTCAGATAAATTAATTCCCTAAAAGCAAATAGAAAAGACGTCGCATTTTTCCCCTAACAACGGCAGAAATAATTCTCAAATAGGTCATCGGATTAGTATATCTTTCCCATAACGAAGTAACATCACTTAAGCTAGTATCGCTCAGATACCATTGCGCCCAAACATCTAAGCTCTGATCCAGGAACTGTTCTCGACAATCACTACGTTGAACTTTGCCACTAGAAGTTTTTGGCAAACGACCAGGTTTAAGCAACACAATTCCATAAATATCGATAAAATGTTCCTGGAAAATTGCCCAACGAATAGCTTCTACAACATCATCTAAAACCAAGGATTTACGATAACTGCGCTCTATTTCTTGCACAACCACTAATTGCTCTTTACCCGCGATATTAACAACAAAAGCTACACCGCAATTAGCTTTTAACCCAGGATGACATTCTGCGACAGTCTGTTCAATATTTTGAGGATAATGGTTTAAGCCCCAAAAAACCAAAACATCATTTAAACGTCCCGTAATATATAATTCTCCATTGTCGATAAAACCTAAATCTCCAGTCCGCAAAAATTTATCTTGTCCATCCAAACTAGCTTGAAAAGTTTTCTCTGTTGCTTGGGGTAATTGCCAATATCCTTGACCAACAGTAGAGCTGGAAAACCAAATTTCTCCTATTTGATTGGTTGCACATTCAGTTAAAGATTGGGGATCGACGATCGCGATTTTACCATCCAACCAAGGATAACCAGCACTGACAATTGTCGTAACTCCTTTCTGCTTTTTTTCTGCTACTACAGCTTTATTTTGCTCCAGAGCAACTTTATCGAGATGTTTAATCGTAGGAAATTTGGCTTTATTGCCTCCTGTAATCATCAGAGTTGCTTCTGCCATGCCATAACAAGGAAAAAATGCCGTTTTCCGAAAACCAGATTTCGCGAATTTTTGGCTAAACTTTTCTAGGGTTTGTACCTGTACTGGTTCGGCTCCACAAAAAGCAACTTCCCAACTACTAAGGTCTAATTGGGCTAGCTGGTCTTCTTTAACGCGATCGCATAATAACTCATAGGCAAAATTAGGTGCTCCACTGGTAGTAGCCTGATATTTACTAATTGCTTGCAACCACCGAATCGGTTTTTGGACAAAGCTTACAGGAGACATCATCACACAAGATGCACCTAAATATATAACTTGAATCACATTGCCAATTAAACCCATATCATGAAATAGGGGTAACCAGCCCACACCAATAGTTTGCTCGCTATGTCCAAATGCTAAGGAATGAGGATTTAATTATTTAGCCAAGTTAGACTGATTCTGGTTTGACTACATAGTTCCACTGAGGTAGATGTTCATCGAAAATGACATTCATAGTTTCTTTGAAATCTTGAGCTACTTTTTTCCCTGTTTGATA
>JBCCYD010000645.1:0-2860 GCA_039190385.1 Cyanobacteria bacterium P01_F01_bin.143
ATTGGATGAACAAAGAAGAGATGTGGGGATTGAAGACTCAAGATATAGAAGAAACCTACTACCTGTCGAATCAATATTTGTCATTCAAAAATCAGCCTGGCAGTTTTTTTGATTTATTAAAGCATTCTAAGAAAACAAGGGAAACCAAATCTGCGTCAGATAAAATAATACTTAAGGATATTATCAAATCTCTTTCCAGTCTCACTGGATTGCCAGAAAATATACTCGATGATGGTGAGAGATTGAATCTCAATGAGCTGGAAGAGCATTTCAATAAAAAAGTAATAGGGCAAGAAGATGCGGTAAAAACACTTTCAGAGAGAATTGCTATGATAAAGGCCGGTCTTACTGACCCTTCAAAGCCATCAGGAGTATTTCTCTTTGTTGGGCCAACAGGAACTGGTAAAACTGAGATAGCAAAGGCTCTAGCTAATTACTTATTCGGATCTGAAGACAGATTATTAAGACTCGATATGAGTGAGTTTCAAACTGCTGACTCTATTTCAAAAATATTGGGAGATACTTCCGATATTTCCGAGAGTGCTGCTCTTGTAAATCTCATTCGTAGGAATCCTTTTTCGGTAATACTCTTGGATGAATTTGAAAAAGCTCATGCCAATATTTGGGATCTATTTTTACAAGTTTTTGACGATGGCAGGTTGACCGATCAAAAAGGAACCACTGCCGATTTTCGACATTCAATAATTATTTTGACATCTAATCTAGGCGCTAGCGTACCCACTAGCTCGAAAATTGGTTTTGGAAGTAATCAGGTAGACCGTGAGATAGATTCAAACGTCATGAAATCCATCAACCAAACCTTTCGGCCTGAGTTTATTAATCGCCTAGATAAAATAGTGGTGTTCAACCCATTAACAAAGTCAGTTGCTAAAACTATACTGAAAAGTGAGCTTAAAAAGGTATTGCACCGAAGAGGTATACGCAGGAGGGGTTGGGAGCTAGATTTTGAAGATTCGGCGTTAGATTTTTTACTTCATAAAGGTTTTTCTAGCACACTGGGAGCCCGTCCTTTAAAGAGGGCGGTAGAGAAATATTTGTTGGCCCCGCTTGCGGAAACAATTGTTAACCACAGTTTCCCAGAGGGTAATCAGTTTTTATTAGTTGGCGCTACCAGAGAGAAGTTAAAAGTTGATTTTATCGATCCGGATGAGCCAGATCTAAAATGGGATCAGAAACAGCGTGTAATAGAAAATCAAATTTCCAAGATTGATAAGTTATCCTTACAAGAGATTATACTCGAACCTAGGGGTACATTATCGGAATTTAAATTCATTAAGAAAAAGTTAACCGATCTAAAACAACTGATAAGTGAACTTGGAATTGCAACAATCAAAGATGCCTATCTTTTAAAAATGGCTGAATCTGAATTCTGGAATTCAAAGGATAGATACTTGGTTCTGTCTGACGTGGAGTATATTGATAGAGTTGAAAGTGCCTTCGAAACAGCCGATAATCTATTTAACAGACTAAATGTTCCAGGGAAGGAGAGGGTTTCCTACGATGCAAACTTGATTAAGAGGATTGCTGAGAGAACATGGTTACTTACGAACTCTTTAATGGCATATGCAGGTAATCTACATCAAGATGCCCTGCTTTTAATTCAGTTTGCTGAACAAGCTTATCAAGGAGGCTTAAAGATAACTGCTATGTATGAGTCTTGGGCCAAGAAAAGAGGTATGGATGTGGCTACAATTGAAGATGTGACACATGCTGGCGAGATAACAAAGTTATTATCTATCACAGGATTTGGCGCATATCAGATACTTAAAGGTGAAGCGGGGTATCACGTAGTGGAAGAATACGTAAGTTCAGATAATATCCGAAAAACCAAGGTCAAAGTAATTGCCTTGCCTATGGAATTGGAAGACTACAGGGCTGAAAAAATATCAAGAGATAGGTTTAATCAATATTTATCTCAAAAGAGCATTAGAAGATATCAGATTAAAAAATCACCACTGGTTAAGGATATTAAAAACAAGTGGCAAACCGGGAAAATTGATAAAGTGCTTAGTGGGGATTTTGATTTATTTAACATCTCCAACAATTAAACTTTCTTAAAGACTAAATTAATATTTTGTTAATTTAAGCATGAGCTACACGTCGCATAATTACATCTAATATGATGTTAATTGCCTTTTTCTAGCACTAAAGCAATTTCCAGATTATCCTGAGTTATGTTAAATAGCTTAGGCGCTTTTCTCAGGGTTATTTTTTCCTAACCCGGAGAAAAGCCAAGGGTAGGCATAAAGTTTTGGAGCAGAGGAATTCTACCCGCAGGAGGGAAGGGCTGAAACACTCTTTTGGCATTTTTGGGTTGTGTGGTAGGTGAGTGGGAATGGTAAACCCGCCTGCCAAAGTACTTTGTACGGCGGGCAGGTGGGTGTGGAAGTTAAACAGATTACTTTCTCGTAAAATTCGTATTTTTGATTATATGAAAGATTCAATCAAGGAAGCACTCCGAGCTGAAAAGGCAATGAATCAGGCTTTGAAAGACCAACAAGCAAAGTCAAAAAAGCCACGTTCCACGTCCAAAGTGACTGTTGTTGCAAAAAAAAATCTGATTTAACATCCAAGCCTGAATTTACTGTCATTGCAAGCCCCAACGGCGCTGGTAAGTCTACAACAAGTCCTAACATCCTTGAACCAAGCCTCGCGCGCTGGCCAGGCGGCTATTTAGACATAACAACAAATTATATAACAGGCTTTGACGAGAACTTTATCAGAAGGACAATTAGCTGAACGATCTCGCCAAACGAAAACGTCAACCTGAAAGACGAAACCTTTATTTAATATAATATTATTATATAAGCAAATTAGGTTCCGCGCGGTGGAGAATTTG
>JBCCYD010000646.1:0-2841 GCA_039190385.1 Cyanobacteria bacterium P01_F01_bin.143
ACCAGCTCTACTTCTGGATAAATTACTTCGGTCCAAAATCGGTCTTTTTCCAATTCCTGACAATTCAGACTTGGCTGCCTAAAGTCATTTGCAAAACACAAAAAAAACTTATTACTGTCCAGTCAGAAAATTTAGTTCGAGAAAATATGAAATAGATAGTCTTGGGTTTCGTTAGTCTAAACAACTTACAGCAAGTGCGATCGCATTTGTAGTGATTAACTCGACGAGCTTGGTTTGTTGGTTTATTTCAGGGTTTGATTTTTAATAAAATTGTAGACAGAGTTAATTTACTGGGCTTAAAAATCATGACAATCAAATTGAAACCAGAACAGGAAAAATTTATTGAGGAACAAGTCGCTAGTGGGAAGTACAATTCTCCTGAGGAACTAGTTGACAAAATGTTTCAAGTTTTTGGAAACCTGCAATCTGAGTATGACGAATGGGTAAAAGAAACTCGTAGAAAAATGGAAGAAGGTATTGAATCATTAGACAAAGGGGAAGGTGTTGACGGGGAAATAGTATTTAAAAAGCTAAGTCAGGCTAGAAAAAATAAATCATGAAATATCATATTAAACCACGTCTACTTTGAAAGCCATAGTATTCAAAATTGTTTACTGAGAAACTTGATTTAATTCCCAAGTTAAATCTGGGTTTAATTTCAATATTTGCTGATGATATTTGACTAAACTAGAAGAATGACCAACACTGATAAAAGTAATTTTGGCATCTTGCAATAACTGATAAAGTAATTTTTCATTAGCATTATCTAAAGCGCTAGTCGCTTCGTCCAATATAGCGTACTGAGGTTCTGCAATTAATAAGCGAGCAAAAGCAAAACGTTGTTGCTCTCCTAACGACATAACTGTTGACCAATCCTCGATCGCATCCAAAGCAAATCTTTCAGTTATGTAAGCTAAATTAACTTGCTCCATAACTTGTAATAATTTTTGATCCTCAATTTCTCGTTGCTGAGGATATAATATCTGCTCACGAAGAGAACCGATAATCATATAAGGATTTTGTGGTAGAAAAAATATTTGTCCCGATTCCGGTTTAGTAACTAATCCTGTACCAGAATTCCATAATTGAGCGATCGCTCGCAGTAATGAACTTTTTCCCACGCCACTATTTCCCATAATCAAAAGATTATTCTCTGAGGTAATTTCTAAAGATAAATCTTTAACAATAGTAGTCTTATAATCAGGAGTTTGTAAGGTTAATTTTTTAACAGCTACCACCGAATTTTCACTAAAATCGATTGTCCTCTTATCTTCAGGAAAAAATAGTTTCTGTAACGATAAATATTCTTGTAAAACAGCAACTCTGCTCACAGCAGCTACCAAACTACTCAACTGTTCAAACTGGGTAATAATCAAAGCTAAAGCCGCTAAAACACTACGAAAAGAAGAACTTGCTTGGGCAATAGTTCCTACTTCTAAAGCTCCTGACAAAATACCTGGAGCTAAAAACAATCCAGGAATAATTAAAGTTAGATATTGATAACTATTTTGAAAAAAACTAAGATTAAGTTGCCAATTAATAAGATGTTTGAAGTTCAGAAAAGCTTCAATAAATCTTCCTTTAACAGTATCTAATTCCATATTTTCTCCGTTATACAAGGCGATCGCTTCAGCATTTTCCTGAATACGCACTAAGCCATAACGAAAATCTGCTTCCTTTTGTAATTGTTCTATATTAATTCCAACTAATTTACGGCCAAAAACTACAATAGTAATAATTGTGCCAAAAACAGAATACAAGATCAGAAAAATCATTAAAGGTTTAGATATTGACCAAAGTATTAAAGAAAAGACTATTACTTGTAAACTAGAATCAATAATTAAAACTAAAAACTTTAAACTTTCTTGAGTAAAATTATTCACATCTTCGACAATGCGGCGATCGGGATTGTCTATTTGAGGATGTAAACTAAGTTGATAAAATTTGCGATCGCTAAAATATTCTTCTAACAAGCGATCGCTTACTGTCTGTCGCCAGTTAAGACTCAACTTAAATTGGATATAAGTGGCAGCAGAAAATAAAGGAATAGCAATGACAATAATTACTAGAGAAATTATTAAACTTTCCCAGAAACGAGACGGATCTTTTTCTGCCAAACTAGTAATTATTTCACCGCCTTGAACAATGACAACACCCAATAAAATTGCTTTGATTAAAATCAGAAAAAACAACAAAGCAAGTAAAAATATTGCTCTAATTTTCTTTTCACCAAGCCAATAAAATTTAATTAATTTGCCAAACTCTTGCCATAATCTTTGATTATCCATTAATTATTATTAAATTCTGCTGCCGATAATAAATTCCAACTTCCATTGTTAGATAATTGTAATACTTGCTGGTGATATTGGATTAAATTTGCTCGATGACTCACACTAATGAAGCTGGTCTTAGTTGCGACCAACTCTTGATAAAGCAAATCTTGATTATATTCATCTAAAGCACTGGTCGATTCATCCAAGAAAGCATATTTGGGTTGCTGTAATAATAAACGGGCAAAAGCTAATCTTTGCTGTTCTCCTCTCGATAAAACTTGCGACCAATCTTTCTGGGCTGACAAACCCCCAAATTTATTCAGTACTTTAGTTAAATTAACTTTTTCCATTATTTCTTCAAGTTGCTCTTGATTAACCAAGTTAGTGAGATGAGGATAAATCAATTGACTTTGTAGCGAACCTAAAATTAGATATGGACGTTGAGGCAGAAATAAAATATCTGCTGATTTTGGTTTAATGATCGAACCCGTTCCTGTTCTCCATAGTGATGCGATCGCTCTGATTAGAGAACTTTTACCCACACCACTGTTGCCCATAATTAATAGTC
>JBCCYD010000647.1:0-2840 GCA_039190385.1 Cyanobacteria bacterium P01_F01_bin.143
ATAACAATAACTTTTTGGGCTTTACGTATAAGTATAATCAAAGGTTTAGAGTCTGAAATTAGAGATAAGCTCAAAGATATTGACGATAAATATAAAGAAATAGAAAATAAAATATTGGAGACAAGTAAAATGTTTGAAGATTTAGAGAAAGATATTGATCAATTAAAAGAAGACGTAACTCACAATTTTGAAAGCACGCTCAAAGATGTAACGCAAAAATTTGAAACAACTGCAAATAAGCTTAAAGAAAAGATTAAATCACAGACTGAAAATTTAGAAGAAAAAATATTAGAAGAAGTTTTATCCGAGGCTCAGATTAGAAAAGCCAGAATATTTCAAAGGTTATCAAAGCTAATTCTTACTTTAGAAAAAATTTCTGATACGGAAAACAGCAAGAGTACGAATCAAGTAGATATTCAAAAGCAAATTACCGAACAAACAAACAAGCTTAATGCTTTACTTGCTGAAGATCCAAATTTGTTTTTTAGTACAGATGACTATATCAATTTAGGTAATGCTCTATTTCATGAAAATCGTTATAAAGATGCAATTGTCTGTTATGATAAAGTCTTAGAAAGAGAAGAATCCTCTTATTTGGCTTTGACTAATCGCGGTCGTTGTTTAAAGAAATTAAAACAATATAAAGAAGCACTTTTATCTTATGAAAAAGCAATCGAAATTAAGCCAGACAATCATATAGCTTGGTATGGTAAAGCTAATACATTAAGAGACTTACAACGATATGATGAAGCAATTGCTGCTTATAATAAGTCTTTAGAACTTAATTCAGATTTTCATTGGGCTTGGTATAACAAAGCTAGCTCTCATGCATTAAAGGGCGAAACTGAGTTAGCTCTTAAAAGCTTAGATAGAGCAATTGAATTGAATCCTGATAAATATCGGGAAGTCGTGAAAGATAATCCGGATTTTGAATCTATGAAAGATTTAGAAAGGTTTAAAAAATTGATTGAGCAATAGTTTTTTGTCGCTATGAAAATTTCAGTATACATAGTGTAGAGACGTAGCAGTGCTACGTCTCCATATATTGTGATTTGTAGAAAAGCAGCATATTGCCTGAGATATCGCAGCAAATTGCATGAGACGTAGCACTGCTAGTAGAAAAGCAGCATATTGCCTGAGATATCGCAGCAAATTGCATGAGACGTAGCAGTGCTAGTAGAAAAGCAGCATATTACCTGAGATATCGCAGCAAATTGCATGAGACGTAGCACTGCTACGTCTCTACATTTTTTGTTTTATAAATACTTTTGCAACAACGCCGCCAATTTTTCTTTCGTCTTTGCTGGTGCTTTATCTAAAGGTGTCAATATTGCATACTTTAAAGCGGAATGTGCATCGCTTTGCGGTGGATTTTTACTTAAACGACTCACAGTTTCTTGAATTACCTTTTGTGCGTTGACGGCATTCTTTTGTAAATTAGCAACGATCATTTCTACTGTTACACTATCATGGTCGGGATGCCAGCAATCGTAATCCGTCGCTAGAGCTAAAGTTGTATAAGCTATTTCAGCTTCTCGTGCTAACTTCGCTTCCGTTAAATTTGTCATGCCAATAATCGTTGCATCCCAACTGCGGTAAAGATGCGACTCCGCTTTCGTAGAAAAAGCTGGTCCTTCCATACAAACATATGTACCGCCACGATGTAAAGTGACATCAGGAAGATTGAGAGAATCAACCGCATCCGCTAAAATGGCAGCTAAATTATTGCAAATTGGATCCCCGAAAGCGATGTGAGCAATAATTCCTTCACCGAAAAAGGTGGAAACTCTATTTTTTGTGCGATCGATAAATTGATTTGGTACTACCATATCCAGCGGTTTAACTTCTTCTTTTAACGAACCCACCGCTGAAGCTGAGATAATGTATTCTACACCCAATTGCTTCATGGCGTAGATATTAGCGCGAAAGGGTAACTCGGAAGGTAGCAGCGTATGATTGCGGTTGTGTCGCGGTAAAAAAGCAACCTGCGTTCCTTCTAATTTCCCTAGAATCAAAGCATCGGAAGGTTTACCAAAGGGAGTATCGACTTCAATTTCTTCTATATCCTTGAGTGCATCCATCTTGTATAAACCGCTGCCACCAATAACCCCAATTTGAGCCTGTGTCATTATGTTTTCCTGTAACTTTAATTCATATCGTGGTTATTGTACTTGGAAATGGGGATTTAAGAGTTAGGAGTTATCAGTTGTAGAGACGTAGCAGTGCTACGTCTGTTATTGAGTTGGGAGTTAGGAGTTGGGAGTTGAGCTTTATTTTTCTAAATTTTCTAATATTACATCTTCGTAAAGTAATTTAATGGGGAATTTAAAATCAACACTCATTAAATCAATTTCATCGCCTTGATTATAAGTTTGAAGTTCCCACAAACTTTTTTCATTGAGTCGGAAACATTCCACTATCATTTGTTCGGCGCTGATTAAAATATATTCTTTCAAAGTTGATATTTGTCGATAGTTTTGAAATTTTTTACCTCTATCTATTGCTTCGGTACTAGGAGATAGAACTTCTACAATTAAACAAGGATGATAAATCACTTTTGTGGCGCGTTTATCCCTTTCGTCACAATTTACCATGACATCGGGATAATGAAAACCATTTTCTGATACTCCTAATTTTACGTCGAAAATAAAAGGACGACAGCAACCTCCACGAAGATGTGTTTTTAATTGATAGAAACAATTAGCTGCAACAGTTCCGTGATTAACGGTTCCCCCTGTCATAGCGACGACTTCACCATTAATATATTCGTATTTAAGTGGTTGTTGTTCTTCCCAGTCTAGATATTCCTGGGGTGTCATGTATTGATAATTAGGAATTGC
>JBCCYD010000648.1:0-2825 GCA_039190385.1 Cyanobacteria bacterium P01_F01_bin.143
AATCTAAAATGGGACGAAGATACTCGCTCCTATACTGAACTTTTCCTCAAACATTTAGCTTTGCATATTTCAGCCTTAGCAGCTAGTGAAGGTGTTAACAAAATCCAATGGTCTGTATCCTATCCTCCAAGTTTTTCTGATATTGACAAAATAGAATATTCTAGATTTTGGCAAGATGTACTTCAAGAATTGTCACAATCTACAGGAATTAAGCATAAAAATCCTGAAATAAATTCGAGAAACCTATGCCTCCAAGATATTGCATTTGCCCAATATTTTGCTGATGAGGAAAAGAAAGACTTAGTTTATACAACCTGTATTAATATGGAGCGTGATATTTCTGATATTGCGATTTGGGAAAACAATCAGATTATTCATAAATGTTCAGTTGATTTAACAGGTCAAGATTTTTTCTTACAATTTCTCAAACTTAATCCTACTTTTGCCGAAAAAAAATTTGGACTTGATCCTGAAGAATGGGAAGGTTTAGGAACTGATACATTTAAAGCAAAACTAGATGTCTGGTTACGTTACAGAAGCAAACAATGGTTAGACAAGAATAGGAGCTTACAAAGAAGAGATCCCGAGTTTCAAGGATTAAACCGTCTCATAGCGATTGGCTTTGCGGGATTACATTATTATGTTGGCATGATGCTGCGAGTTCTCGACATGGAAAATAAATATCAACACGGCAAAATTACTCCAGTTTATCTTGGTGGGCAAGATTCTCGGTTTTTGAATTGGCTAGATGAGCGAGGAGAATTTGATAGAAATTCAGAAATGAACGAATTGTTTAGCCGAATGTTGAGTGCGGGTTCAAATTTTCGGGATAGTTCAGAAATAACTATACCAAGTCAAAATCCTCAAGATGAAATAGCCTGTGGTTTAGTGTTAAATCGTACTAAACTCCAAGGATTGGGACGCAAAGTAAAAGATCCCATAATTTCAGGAGAAAGCTGTTATCTAAATGGTAAAGAATTTACGGCTTATCAAAGATTAGCTCTAGAAGATTGTGAGGAAAATATTACAGAATTCACTATTCCTTATCTAGTAGAAGTTCCCAAGTTTCTTTATGCATTTCATAAGGCGATTAAAGATCTGGAACTGGAGTCAATTACTGGTCTACAAGGGTATGATCCTAGTCCAGCAACATTTGATAATCACCGATTATGGCAAGAGACTCAACGAGAGCTAAATAAAACTTTGCTTAATCTTAAAGGTGATTCTAAGGATATCAGACCAGAAAGTACTTTTATCTTAGGATTAAAAGCTTTATTAACAGTTCTTGGTAAACAATGGGCCAGCTCATAAATCTATCAAAGAGTTTGGAAGAAGGTGTAGTTATCTTCCAAACTTTTAATTTACTTAGCTTTGAGTAATTCTACGTCAAAAAGTAAAGTTGCATTAGGAGGAATTACTCCACCCGCACCGCTAGCTCCATAGCCCAGTTCTGGGGGGATGATCAGAATTCGTTGCTCTCCCTCTTTCATGTCAGCAACTCCTTCATCCCAACCTTTGATGACTTGTCCGACGCCAATCTTAAAAGAAAAAGGACTGTTGCGATCGCGTGAACTATCAAATTTAGCTCCATTTTCCAGAGTTCCCGTGTAATGAACTGTTACATTATTACCTTTTTCTGGAGATGCACCATCGCCTTCTTTCACAACGATGTATTTTAGTCCTGATGGTGTAGTTACAGCCTGAGATAAATCTATATTTTCCATAGCAATTGTTGTTTTCTGTGGTTATTTATACTTTGACCAGTTGTAATAAATGTTAGCTAATTCTAAGTAGCTCTACATCGAAAATTAAAGTGGCATTAGGAGGGATAATTCTGCCCGCACCGCGAGATCCATAGCCTAGTTCGGGGGGAATGATCAGAATCCGTCTTTCGCCAACTTTCATCGAACCAACTCCTTCATCCCAACCTTTGATAACTTGCCCGACGCCTATTTTAAAAGAGAACGGTTTATTGCGATCGCGTGAGCTATCAAATTTTGTCCCGTCTTCGAGAGTTCCTGTGTAATGGACTGTTACAGTATTACCTTTTTTAGGTATGGCACCGCCTTTTTGCGCCTTTTCTCCATCATTGTCTTCAACAACTATATATTTGAGACCTGATTCGGTAGTTATAGCTTTAGATAGATCCAGATCCGTCACAATGGAAGTTTCCTGTTGTGATTTTACATTTTGAGCAGTTGCTGTGGGATTTGAAGCAATTACTTTTTCCTGACCACCATTACCAAAAATAACAGTTGAGATCAGGACAACTCCACAGATCAAAATGACCCCGATACTAACAAGAATTCCATTATTCAATTTTTTTTCCACCTTTTGTTAAATCCTGATATTTACTCCAGAGCTATTGTAAGGTTTTTTCTCAACTCTACGAATCTTAAATGAGAAGATTTTTGATAACAAACTGTTACAGTTCTTGACAAAGCTATGCAATGTTAACAAAATGAGTGGTAAGATTCCCTACATAACCCAGACTAGAGAGACCTCTCTTCAACAAGACGAGGCTTCCTCTAACTTAGTAAAAATCAATTATTGAGAGAACATTTCCTATGGCAGAAACTCTTTCTGGCTCTATGCCGAAGTTCGGCGGTAGTACTGGCGGTTTACTTACCGCAGCAATGGTAGAAGAAAAATATGCTATTACTTGGACTAGTAAAAAAGAACAAGCATTTGAAATGCCTACTGGCGGCGCAGCTATCATGAATGAGGGAGACAATCTTCTTTATTTAGCTCGTAAAGAACAATGTTTGGCTTTGGGTACTCAACTCAGAACCAAATTTAAGCCTAAAATTCAAAATTACAAAATT
>JBCCYD010000649.1:0-2824 GCA_039190385.1 Cyanobacteria bacterium P01_F01_bin.143
AAAAAATTATCTAACATAATGAATTTTTTAATATAAATCTGGGAATAATTGTAAAGTATTAAATCTAGGAATGTACGGAAATATAGCACTACGCAATCAGGTGAGGACATTTTTGAATGCCCAAACCTATGAACAGTAAACTCATTACTTATTACTTATTACTTATTACTTATTACTTGCCCGTAGGGCTATGCTGGTGATTTTATCAATATTTTGTCTATATGAATAACTCAATTCCAATTGTTGAAAATACGCCTAACTTCACTGGTAATATTCGCTCTCGTCTGCGAGAAAGAACTTTACTGTTACGATACTTGGTAATTATTAATTTGATTTTTGGAGCTTGGTATTTACAATGGCGTATTACTAGCTCTATCAATTATCAAGCTTTATGGTTATCAATACCATTATTATTGGCAGAAATTTATGCTTATGTTGGCGGAGTAATGTTTTTAATTGGACTATGGCGACCCATAGTTAGGCAGGTTAAATCATTATATCAAATGGTTCCCCAATTTACTCGCTCAAATTTACCTAATATTGATGTTTTTATTACCTGCTACAACGAGCCTGTAGAAATGGTAGAAGAGACAGCTAGAGCAGCTTTAAAAATGGATTATCCAGCTAATAAGTTGTTTGTCTATATTCTCGATGATGGTAACTCTTCAGATATGCGAGCAATGGCAGAAAAGCTCTGTTTAGAAGACTTACAATCTGAAGTAATGCAACAAGAAGCAAACCGGATTGATCGTGAGCGATCGCAATTAATTAAACGTCTAGAAGAATTAAAAAATATCATTCCAGAAGTTTTAGCAGCAGATATTTTTTTGCAATCATATCAGCTAAAAGTGAAAAGTGAATTTAGTGAATTGAGTAATGTTTTATCTTGGTTTGAAGGGTTAAATAATCATTTAATTCCTCAGCATATTTGGTTAGGGATGCAAACTGCTTTGGCTGAAGGATTTGATAATGTCATAGACCATGCTCATAAAGAATTACTACCTGAAACTCCCATTGATATAGAATTAGTCATATTCAGTAAATCTATTGAAATACATATTTTTGACCGAGGACCAGGAATAGATTTAGAACAGTATCTCAGCAATAGACTAGATGAAGTGGATGAAGATGCTGAACGTGGACGTGGCATTAATATTATGCAGCAAATTGCTGATAATATTAGTTATAAATGTTTACCAGATAATCGTAATTGTTTGTCGATAGTCAAGTACTATGAGCCAATTTCACGAACCAAAGATGAAGACAATTGTGATTGTCCTACAATTACTGGATATCTACAGAGTTTAAGTAAATTAATCCTTTTTTCCCATCCCCAAGAGCATAAAATTAGTGATTACATATCTCAGGAATATAAATATATAGAAAAAGATATTTATGAAAAAGAATTAGAATTGAGTGAATTAACTCGTTGTCGTTATATTGCTCGACCAAAGCCAAAAGGTAAAGCCCATCATGCCAAGGCTGGTAATATTAATTATGCAATTTTTTCGGGAGAAACATCAGGAGATTTGATTCTGACTTTAGATGCAGACCATATTCCCAAGCCTCAATTTCTCCAGCGCATTGTCCCTTATTTTTACAATTATAATCTCTACAATGGTCAGTATGAGAGCAATAAAATTGCTTTTGTGCAAACACCCCAGGCTTTTTCCAATTTACCACCAGGAGATCCATTCGGTCATCAAGCCCATTTATTTTATGGTCCGATTCAACAAGCTAAAGATGGGATGAATGCAGCTTTCTATACGGGTACTAATGCTGTTTTAAGGAGAGAAGCTTTAATTAGTGTGGGGTTACAAAATTTTGCTGATGAATATGTGCAACAGGAAGAAAGATTAGATGAATTTGAGTTAGTTGGTGGAGTTTCTAGTAATAGTATTACTGAAGATATGAATACAGCCATGCGTCTTCATGATGCGGGTTGGAAATCAGCCTATCATCATGAAGAATTATCAGCAGGGTTAGCACCAGATGATCTGAGTTCTACTCTCAAACAACGACTGCGTTGGGCACAAGGTACAATTCAAGTATTATTGCGTGAAAATCCATTCAATAAACCAGGTTTAACAATTTGGCAGCAGTTACAATATTTCCAGACAATGTATAGTTACTTTTCTGGATTTTTTACTCTTATATTCATTGTCTGTCCAATTATCTATTTTTTCACGGGTATTGCTCCTATTAATACCTATGGTGCTGTATTTGCGATTCATTTTGTACCAGGATTTATTATCAATCGCTTAACATTTCTTGCAGGTAGTTGGGGTATTCCAGCCCAAGAGCTTTGGCGTTCTGAGCAGTATGCAATTTCCTTATTTCCTTTATTTATCCAGTCTGTTTGGAGTGTGTTTACAGGAAAATCTATTAAGTTTCAAGTGACACCAAAGCAACGACAATCTGGAATTTATCTGGGTTTAGTATTACCCCAATTAACAGTTTTTATCTTAACTATACTAGGTTGGATATGGAGTATTTACAGATTTGCGAAAGGAGAGCTGGAGGCACCTAGCACTTACTTAGTCAATGCACTTTGGTCAATTTATAATTTATCTCTTTTATGGGCAATTATTCATGCTGCTATCTGGAAACCTAAAAATTCTGGATGATTAAAGAATATTAGGACAATAATACTTCTCGATTAAGCAAGCTACTTGTAAAAACTACAAATCAAGCAGTAATAATTGATTGTCTTAAGTATATTTGCTTGATTGAGCAGTATTTTTAAATACTGCAAACTGGCACATTTTATCTTCCATCTGTTTAAATAAAATCAATTCTGAATATTTTTAGAGGTATACCATGA
>JBCCYD010000650.1:0-2822 GCA_039190385.1 Cyanobacteria bacterium P01_F01_bin.143
ATTTAGGAGTTAGGAGTTAGGAGTTGGGAGTTAGGAGTTAGGAGTTAGGAGTTAGGAGTTGGGAGTTAGGAGTTAGTAGTTGGGAGTTGGAAGTTGGTAGTTGTTTTTAATCATTTAGTCTTCCCTATTCCCTATTCCCCATTCCCTATTCCCCATTCCCTATTCCCTAACAATTTCACTCATTTGTTGGAGATTTAATACTTTGGCCAATTGTTGTTCCTTCATCAGCCCTTTTTCTAGTACAATTTGTCTTAATGATTTACCTGTGTCCATTGATTCTTTTGCTATTGCTGCTGCATTGAGGTAACCAATATGAGGGTTTAATGCCGTTACTAACGCCAAACTTCCTTCGGCGTAGGCTAAACAACGTTCGGGTGAAGCAGTAATTCTTTGAATGCAGCGAGAAGTGAGTGCCTCAATAGTATTGCCAAGTATTTCAATACTATGAATTAGATCGTAGGCAATCAACGGCATCATCACATTCAATTCTAATTGTCCTGCTTGTGCTGCATAATTAATTGCAGTGTCGTAACCTATAACCTGAAAACACACCATTGATGTCATCTCAGCCATCACTGGATTGTATTTTCCAGGCATAATTGAAGAACCCGGTTGAACTGGTGGTAATTGAATTTCTTTAAAACCAGTTTTGGGACCCGAATCCATAAGACGCAAATCGTGGGATATTTTGACTAAATCTTGTGCGAGATTGCGTAAAGCACCAGATACATTAACAAATGGTGCCATACTTTGCATTGCAGCCATGAGATGAGGAGCCTCTTTCAGAGGAGTATTAATTAGCCTTGAAAGAATATTTATCACACTTGGCCGATATTGGCGATGGGTGTTTAACCCCGTACCCGCTGCACTACCTCCCAAACCCAGCACCATTAAATCCTCTGCGGCGCGATTAATTCGGCTTTGATGTTCTCTAAGAATCTGTGTCCAAGCGGCAAATGTATCGCCTAAACGTACTGGTACTGCGTCTTGTAAATGAGTGCGACCAGATTTTACAATATCTTTAAATTCTATCGCTTTATCAGACATTGCAGTAATGGCATTATCTAAAGCAGGATACAATGTCGCAGAAAGAGCCAAAAGTCCGCCGATTCTAATTGCCGTAGGAATCACATCATTGGTAGACTGTCCGTAGTTAACATGATCGTTGGGACTTACGCGCTTGTAATTGCCTTTCTCTTCTCCTAAAATTTCCAACGCACGATTTGCTAGCACTTCGTTGACATTCATGTGGTGGGAAGTACCGGCACCTGCTTGATAAACATCGACTACAAACTGATCGCGAAATTTACCCGCTAGTATTTCATCAGCAGCTTTGACGATCGCTTGGCTAACATCTTGAGGTATACAACCTAATTCGCCATTTACAGTTGCTGTAGCTTTTTTGATGATAACGCAAGCATCTACGTAAGTAGGTAAAGGCTTAATGCCGCTGATAGCGAAGTTTTCTGTAGCCCTCAGCGTTTGAATCCCGTAATAAGCGCTACTTGGAATTTGGCGATCGCCCATTGAATCGCTTTCGATACGAAATTGTGAATCAGTCATGGTAACAGTTAACAGTTAACATTTAACAGTTATCAGTTAGCGGTAATAAGAGACATTGGTCATTATTATTTCTTAATCACTTGCGATATTATGCGAATAAATCCAAAATCTGAAATCTAAAATCCAAAATCGAATGACTCTGCCAAACTGGATTACTTTCTCTCGTCTTTTGGGGATACCGTTTATTATTTATGGTTTGCATAACCCTACACCCCAAGGAAGATGGGTATGTTTTGCAATTTTTATTGTGGCTGCGGGTACAGATTGGTTAGATGGCTATTTAGCTAGGAAGTTAAATCAAGTAAGCGATTTAGGGAAGTTTCTCGATCCTTTGGTAGATAAATTGCTAGTACTTGCTCCTTTACTATCTTTGATTGAATTGGGACAAATTCCAGCCTGGGGAGTATTTTTAATATTAGGAAGGGAATTAGCTATTGCAGGTTGGCGAGTTAATCAACCGAAGATAAGTGGTGCGAATATTTGGGGAAAACTAAAAACTGTAACTCAAATAATTGCGATCGCGCTTTTGATTGCTCCTTTACCTCTACAATGGGAATTACCTTCTTTGATTGCGTTTTGGGTATCTGTGGCTTTAACTTTGATCAGTGGTGCTATTTATCTTTTACCGGAGAAGACATCAGATGAAATAGTTAAATAGCTACAAGATGAATCATAGAAAAGCAACTCGCAGCGATTGGAAAAGAGAACCAATTTCTAAGTTTAAAACTCAGCTAAAGGTTGATAAAAATCTGACTTTAGAAGAATACAATTATCTCAGTTGGGGAATAGTTCCCCAAGAAATGGAAGATAAATGGTTTATTTATCTTGAAGATAATTGGTTATATTACCATCGTAGCTGGACGGGTTATTGTATTTTTGAAGTGCGTTTAGAAAAAGTTGACAATGGATATAAAATAGCTGAAGCGTGGGTTAATGACGATCCCAGTCAACATTTTCATAATAAATCTCTGCCGGTTTGGATTGATTGGCTGATTAAAATTAATCGCGAACGTGAATATTGTTCTGCTAGAGTGATTATTGCTTTCTTTATTTATATCTTTTTGAAAGATATTTTAGAAGATAAGAATAAATTTTATAACACAAATTTCTTAGTCTTTACAATCAGCTTTTTCTCTCATTTTTATCCAAAAACAGTATTCAAACGTTGGGATTTTTCTAGAGATGTATATAGATTCATACACTACTACAATATAAAAATAATCTTTGATTAGTAAGGTAACAAAAGTTTATGAATGGTG
>JBCCYD010000651.1:0-2821 GCA_039190385.1 Cyanobacteria bacterium P01_F01_bin.143
ATCTTCAGTGCTTTTAGCAACATTGATTTTAACGTAATTTTCCAACTAACTTGCGTGGCTTTAATTATGATTTCCGGTCCTGTGGTGATTTTTCTATTGGCACTACGAGGCGGAGATTTGTAAAGATATACTATTATTCTTTGATTTTTACCGATGATACCCTTTCCAACTAGGAAGGGTATTGTTGTAAGAAGGGGATAATTTCTAGAGGAACTTATGGGAACTTATTCGAAAAAACGATAGGATTGGCTCATTAAAAACCAACAATAGCAATAATTATCGTGTTTGATTTAGAACCTCTTTTTGAATTTTCCCGTAATAACTGCATTACAATCTGTGCTTTTCTGGTGCCTGCCAATTTATTAACTACTCTACAAACAATGATTTTGGTATTCTTGAGGCGTCCTATTTTGAATGTCAATTTGTCTGCTGCGATCGCGACAACGTTAGCTTTGACCTTATTTCTACATATTGCAACTTGGTTTGTGATTGGAGTCGTTACCCCTGTTACCTTTATTTTAGGCGCATTAGGCACTACCTGTATTTTGACTAATCTTGCCGCTATTATCTACAGGCGCAAAACCTATTTAGGTGAAGTAATCAGCAATGGATAATGAGTAAACAAGTGGAATTACTCGTTACTCATTATCTCGATCCTGCGAAGACAGGACTCATTACTTATTACTTATTACTTATTCTTGATTAGAGGCAACGGGCTTCTTGCCAAATAGATTTTTCAAGAAACTTCCCAAAGGATTAGCTTTTTTACTTTTAGACGATGCTGGTGCTGCAACTTTAGCTTTGCTAACATCCGCTGTTTTAGACGATGATTTGGGGGCAGAAATGGAAATACTCTGATATTGAGTTATAAATTGCTTTATGCGATCGCTATTTGGCAAAGATGCTTGGCGAACTTGTGCTGCTAGAACTGCTAAATCAGATTTTCCAATATAATTTAACCATTTTTCAAAATCCTGTTTCATTAAATATTCACAACTTTCATCAGGAGATTTTTGGCAAAGGGAAATTAATTCTTCAGCAGTATAGGCTAATTGCCCATCAGAAAACTTAAATGGTTCAGTCATGATTGGCTCTTTGTGATGAATAAAGGTGACACAACGTTATTCATAATTACATAGGACAATCTAAGATGGCTGCTAACCAGATTACAATTAGCCTTAAACTCCAATTCAAATATTGATCCCCAATAAGTGATAACTCTTTGCCCTTGACTGATAAACTTTATCTTGAGAGATTTAAGCAGTTGCGAGGTTGGTCTTGTGAAAAGAGTATTAGGTATCATTCTTGGAGGAGGCGCAGGTACGCGTTTATACCCTCTAACCAAGCTGCGGGCAAAACCTGCAGTTCCCCTAGCAAGTAAATATCGTTTAATAGACATTCCAGTTAGTAACTGTATTAACTCAGACATTGTCAAAATCTATGTATTAACTCAATTTAATTCTGCTTCTCTCAATCGCCATCTAAACCGTAGTTATAACTTTGCTGGCTTTAGAGAAGGATTTGTAGAAGTTTTATCCGCACAACAAACTGTGGAAAGTAAAGATTGGTTCCAGGGAACGGCGGATGCGGTACGCCAATATCTTAATCTCCTACAAGATTGGGATGTAGATGAATATATTATTCTCTCTGGAGATCATCTATATCGCATGGACTACCGCAAATTTATCCAACGCCATCGGGATACAAATGCCGACATTACTTTGTCGGTAGTGCCCATTGATGAAAAAAGAGCTTCTAGCTTTGGTGTGATGAAAATCAATGATCAAGGTAGAGTTGTTGACTTTTATGAAAAACCCCAAGGTGATGCTCTAAAACAAATGCAGGTGGATACCACCGTTTTAGGGTTGACGACCGAAGAAGCCAAAGAAAGTCCCTATATTGCTTCCATGGGGATTTACGTCTTTAAAAAACAAGTTTTAATAGATTTACTAAAAGCTAATTTAGCGCAAACTGATTTCGGAAAAGAAATTATTCCTGCTGCTGCGGAAAATCATAATGTTCAAGCATATCTTTTCAATGGATATTGGGAAGATATTGGAACTGTTGAGTCTTTTTATGAGGCAAATTTAGCTTTAACCCAACAACCAAAACCTGCTTTTAGTTTCTACGACGAAAAAGCACCTATCTATACTCGTTCTCGATATTTGCCCCCCAGCAAACTTTTGAATTGCCAAATTACAGAGTCGATGATTGGCGAAGGATGTATTCTCAAAAATTGTCGGATTCATCATTCTGTATTGGGAGTTCGTACCAGAGTAGAAGCCGACTGTACTGTCGAGGATGCTTTGATTATGGGGGCCGATTTTTATGAGCCTTTTGCTGAAAGAAAATCTGGCCTACACAATGGTCAAGTTCCTGTTGGAATTGGTGCTGGTAGTACAGTTCGCCGAGCAATCATCGATAAAAATGCCCGTATTGGCCGTAATGTTCAGATACTGAATAAAGATCGGGTAGAGGAGGCCAAAAGAGAAGAAGAAGGCTTCTATATTCGTAATGGCATTGTTGTGGTTATTAAAGGAGCTACGATTCCTGATAATACAGTCATTTAATAGTGATTTAACTGATTGATATTAGGCTTTATTAAGCGATCGCGTTTAAAGTGCGATCGCTTTTTTGTCATTAAGCAACTTCTAATCCCCAAGGCTCAATACATTTCCTTTGTATTACAGCTCGTATTAAAGAATTTTAGAGATCGTATGTAATAAATTTTGCGGAGATTCTAACGAATTTTGCGGAGATATTGATGAGGATTAGGAGCAAACTTACGAGTATTAGGATAAAGGAATTGTAAGATCTCCAA
>JBCCYD010000652.1:0-2813 GCA_039190385.1 Cyanobacteria bacterium P01_F01_bin.143
AAACATCTTGCTCTGAATATGCTGAGGACTGTTCAGAAAAAACGACAGTCAATCAAAGGATTACGCAAACAAGCTGGGTGGAATGATTCCGTCCTCAAATCCTTACTTTATGCTGCCACAAAAGTGTGAGGTAGCCCTGCTCTAGTCATCAACAACAAGCAGCTGCACAAGCTATAGTTAATATCACTCTAGATACCCTAAATCGTTGTCAAAATCTTCGCGATATTGTGGGAATGACAAAACAATTAGAATGGATTCCTAGCCCTACACCTCCAGAAATCACTACAGTTTTCCCCCAATTTCTCGATCTCAGTCGGACAGTAGAATCAGCAGATCTGGCAACTTCTTTTTATCGCAAAGTGGAGATTTTCAAACGATCAATTGATTCTCTTACCCAAATGCAAACTAGTTTTGCCTTTTTTGATGATCCGCCTATTGCCAAACTTTCTGGTCAAATTGCTCAAAAATGGCTTGGTATCCTGCAAACTGCCAAAAATGATTTAGAAAAACACCCCCTTTATGCTCAAGAAATTCCCCAAGTTTATATCGCAGGAGCAGCTTTAAATCCGGAAGATGCCCAAACTCGTTTCAAAGGTAGACAGGATCTATTCCGCGAAATTGAAAATATTGCCTTGACGTCTCCACCACCAACTCTCTTGCTTTATGGCAGAAGACGCACAGGAAAAACTTCAACCCTAAATTACCTTCCACAAAAAGTTGGCGGGGATTTAATTCCCTTGCGAGTAGATTTGCAAGGAGCAGCAGCAGCAGAAACTTCTTACGGCGTAGCAACATCTATCGTGCGGCAAATCATAGAATCAGCCAGGAAATCTCGCAACCTGACCTTAAATCCTCCAAATCAAGAAGATCTCCGAGTCGATCCCTTTTTCACTCTGCAAGAATGGTTTATCGCTCTAGAAAGCAGAATATCAGGGAAAAAGTTCTTACTTTGTCTAGATGAATATGAATTGCTGGAAAAAATTGTCACCGCTACCAATTCCCGTGCTTCACTGAATTTCTTGCGCCATATTATTCAACATCGTCCCGCTTGGATCTTACTGTTTAGTGGTTCTAATACTTTAGAGGAAATTGCTGATTATTGGAGCGATTATCTGATTAGCACTCGCTATGTTCGCATTACTTTCCTCGAAAAACCTGAAGCAATCGAACTCATTACCCAACCGATCGCGGATTTCCCCGATATCTATCTACCAGAAGCAATTGAGAGAATTATCTATTGGACAAACTGTCAACCTTATTTGGTTCAGTTACTTTGCAGTGAATTAGTAGATTATTTAAACCGCAAATATCCCCAAAATAATCTTCAAGTTAAGGCAACTGCCCAGGATATTGAAAATATCATCCCCAAAGCTTTAGAGGTTGGAAGTGCCTATTTTAATGAATTTTGGGATAACAGCCTGAGTGCACCAGAACGCGAATTCATTAGGAACCTGATTAAAAATGCTGATCCAATGGCTCAAGCTCCAGTTGTGGAAAATAAACTAATTGATAAGGATATTCTCAAACTGGATGAGCAGAACCAAGTTTGTTTTCAAGTCCCGCTAATTGAGAGATGTTTTTTCCAGAAAGTTGCCCAAGAAAATTAAAAAATAATTTAATTTTTCTTAATGTTGCGCTTAGTAAATAAGGGTTGACAACAGCGATCGCCAATCAAGAAATCACGGCTCAATAGCTTTTTCTCCCATGCGCCCTGCCCCCTGCTCCCTGCGGTCTTAGGAAATGAATTGATTAGAGGACGCTTGCTAATAAAGCCTTCTGGGCGTGCATTCTATTTTCTGCTTGATCCCAAACCCGTGATTGCTGGCCTTCAATGACTGAGGCGGTGATTTCCTCTCCTCGGTGAGCAGGTAAACAATGGAGCACAATAGCATCGCGATCGCCGTAAGCAACTAATTTGTCATTAACTTGATAAGGTTGAAAAATCGGGATTCTACTATCGGCCGAATCTTCTTGCCCCATACTCGCCCAAACATCGGTATAAATAACCTGAGCATTTTCCACTGCCGCGATCGCATCATTAGTTACAATAATCCCAGAATTATTTCCTGCCAATTGCTTAGCCTTAGCTACTATTTCTGGGTTCGGCATATAATCATCAGGACTAGCAATACGAATATTCATACCGACTAAGGCCCCACCCAGCAATAGAGAATGAGCCATATTATTGCCATCGCCCACATAGGTTAGGGTAATGCCATCCAAAGAACCAAAATTTTCTTTAACTGTTAAAAAATCTGCCAAAATCTGACAGGGATGTTCTAAATCCGTTAAAGCATTAATAATGGGAATCTCAGCATACTCAGCAAAAGTTTCGAGATCTTTATGGTCAAAAGTTCTAATGGCCAAAACATCCAAATAGCGATCCAACACTCTGGCCGTATCTTCAATAGGTTCACCTCTACCAACCTGGGTTTGCTTGGGATTGAGATCGATTACTTGCCCACCCAATTGATACATGGCCACGCTAAAAGATACTCTGGTGCGAGTTGATGCTTTATAAAATAATAATCCTAAAACAAGCTCACGTTTGGGAGTTGCTTCTCCAGCTTTTAGTTGTTGAGCAAAGCTGAGTAATTCTTGAATTTCTTGGGAATTGAGATCGGCAATACTTAATAAATCTCTTCCTTTTAATTGTTTCATTAGTAGTTATGTTTAATTCCTTCAATTATATGGATCTAACCTTATAACATCACAAGGAATATTGACATAGTCATGAACACCATATGTAGAATGAATTGGTGAATCAATAGCATAATATCTTATAAATCTAAATTTAAATATTCATAATTACT
>JBCCYD010000653.1:0-2804 GCA_039190385.1 Cyanobacteria bacterium P01_F01_bin.143
ATTTATTAATTTTTTTCTAATTATTCAATCCTCTCATTATTTCTTACTATTGACTCTTTCTCTAAGTGTCTACTTTGCTATTCTATCTCGCTGATTATCTTGATTGCTTTATGTTACATTTTGACGTGCGGAAAGTGGGATACAATGACCTTCTAAACTAGAAATAATAATCAAATTAGAATCTGCGCGCCCAACTATTGACCCCTAATGAAGTCTACGAAACATCCTTTAATTCGCTTATCTCGATATGGTAGAAAATATCGCATTTTAATCTGGCAAGCTGTCATCTGCTCCGTACTCAATAAATTCTTTGATCTTGCGCCACCAGTTCTCATTGGTATTGCAGTTGACGTTATAGTACAACAGGAAAATTCGATCATCGCCAAACTAGGTGTTGTTAATATTGTTCAACAACTAATTGTTTTATGTTTATTCTCCGCACTGATTTGGATCTTAGAATCGATTTCTGAATATGCTTCGGAGAGATTATGGCGTAATTTAGCCCAAAGCATTCAACATAATTTACGCTTAGAAGCCTATGCCCATGTCCAGGATTTGGAATTAGCTTATTTTGAAGAGAGCAGCACAGGAAGTTTGCTATCAATTCTTAATGATGATATCAATCAGTTAGAAAGATTTTTAGACGTTGGTGCCAATGAAATTTTACAAGTACTAACCACCATCGTACTTGTCGGCGGGATGTTCTTTTTCCTGACGCCCAACATTGCTTGGATGGCCATGTTACCCATTCCTTTTGTTGCTTGGGGGGCGATCGCGTTTCAAAAAAAGTTGGCTCCTCGCTATGCCGAAGTTAGAGAAAAAGTTAGTGTATTAAATAGTAGACTTGCCAATAATTTAAGTGGAATCGCCACAATCAAAAGTTTTACTACCGAAGCCTACGAAATTGAAAGATTAAGAATAGAAAGTGAAGCCTATCGCCAAAGTAATCGACAAGCGATCGCGTTTTCAGCAGCTTTTACTCCCTTGATTCGAATGATTATCCTCGCAGGTTTCAGCGCTATTCTATTTTTTGGTGGCTTAGAAGCGGCGGGCGGAAATTTGGATGTGGGGATTTATAGCTCTTTGGTTTTTATGACGCAGCGTTTATTATGGCCTCTGACTCGCTTGGGTACAACCTTAGATCTTTACCAGAGGGCTATGTCTTCAATTAATCGCTTGGTAGACATTTTAGATACACCCATAGCCATTCATTCAGGTAATTTATCTTTATCAGATAATGTTATTAACGGAGAAATTAAGCTTAATCATATTACCTTTGCCTACAACGAAAGAAAGCCTATCATTGAAAATTTAACCTTGAATATTCCTTCGGGCGATACGATCGCGATCGTCGGCTCCACAGGTTCAGGCAAAAGCACTGTAGTAAAATTGCTCTTGCGTTTCTATGAAATTCAATCAGGGAAAATAACTCTTGATGGAGTTGATATTCGCGATATTAATTTGACAGATTTACGCAAAAGTATTGGTCTAGTAAGTCAAGATGTTTTCTTGTTTCACGGCACAGTAAAAGAAAATATTGCCTATGGTATGCATGGAGCAACAGATGAAGAAGTAATCACCGCAGCAAAAATAGCTGAAGCCCATAATTTTATTAGTCAATTACCCCAGGGTTACGAAACAATTGTCGGAGAAAGAGGGCAAAAACTATCGGGCGGACAAAGACAAAGAATCGCGATCGCTAGAGCTGTATTGAAAAATCCTCCGATACTGATATTAGATGAGGCGACCTCGGCGGTAGATAATGAAACCGAAGCCGCTATTGCCAGATCCCTAGAGAAAATTACCCATAATCGAACAACAATCGCGATCGCCCATCGCCTTTCCACAATTCGTCACTCAAATTGTATCTATGTCGTCGAATATGGACAAATAGTAGAGCAAGGGACTCACGAAGAACTATTAGCAAAACAAGGAGTGTACAACAATTTATGGCAAGTTCAAACTGGTGTTAGAACAAATTAAACCTTAATTAGGGTTTTATTTGTGCCTAACTCTTGTTAATCACGAAATATAGTTTTGTCTGTGTAAATGGGAAATATATAGCGAAGGTTTGCGTATTTCCTAAATTACTACTGATGAATCCTATATTTCCCATAATTGCTATATTTATTTTTGTAATAATATTGTTTTTTCTATCTCAAATAGTTATTAAAATTATTTGGAATTATAAGGCAAAGTTAAACTCGACAAAAAGCGTCGAGACTATGGGGATCGCGATCGCATTGTTTGTTTTATTCTTGATGTTAATGCTAGCTATTTTCTCAGCAATTAATATACTCACTAATGTTGATTCATCTTTGGCTAGCAAAACAGAAGAAGTCAAGATTATAAATCAGATAGATAAGAATAAAAAATTAAATCTCGAAGATTGTCAGCAATTAATTAATGAAATTTATCTTGGAGAAAGTAAAGTTTATAATTCGGAAAATCATCGTTATATAGAAGTTGTATCCTCTGCGGAAAATATTAATACAAGTTATCAGGAAGGCGCTAAAGAATTAAAGTCGGTTGCTAAACAATATTTGGAATTAGATTTAAATCCAGAATCGGAATATTATAGCAAAATGATAGGTAATAAGTTAAAGGAAAAAGCTAAATTATTTGAGCAAAGAGTCAAAATGAATACAAATAATCAAAGTACTCAAAAACTCAATACATTGTTAGACAAGATGGATGCCGTGACTGAAGAAAGATTAAACGCGATCGAGTCTGTGGAAAATCAATGCAACACAAATAATTGAGAATTAATTATACTAAATTCTGTTGAGATATATCATTCTGGG
>JBCCYD010000654.1:0-2789 GCA_039190385.1 Cyanobacteria bacterium P01_F01_bin.143
AAAGAAGATGATTATCTAGCCACTTCTGAAGGAATTAAATTTCCTAGTCTCAAGTCTTTTCGGAAGTCTCAAGCTAAATTAGCTAAAATATCAAAACGTAAATCCAGCAAAAAAAAAGGTAGTAAAGCTAGGCGCAAACTTACACGAAAGGAAGCAAAACTGCATCAAAAGATAGCTCGTTCCAGAAAAGACCACGCTTACAATACCGTACAAAAATTACTCGCTACAGGAAAACAAGTTTTCTTTCACGAAAAACTCAATCTCAAGGGATTGAGCCGAAAGAATCAAGCAAAACAGGACGAATCTGGGAAATATCTTCCTAATGGTCAATCTGCTAAGTCTGGATTAAATAAGTCATGGACTGATGCGGGATTCGGTCAATTTTTTGAGATCCTCAAGTACAAAGCTGAGAAAGCTGGTGCTGTGGTAATTCCAGTTAATCCCCAATATACTTCCCAATTACTGCCTTATAAGGATCAATTTGTGTTTACTGATGTCAGTATCAGAAACTATTGGGACGAAGAATTACAACTTTTGATAGACCGCGATATCTCGTCAGGGATCAATATCAAAAGAGTGGGGCTGGGCTTGTTCCCCACTATAAAACGCCGTCAAGGTAAGGCTGTGATAACTAATTCTTATACCAATCTTACCTCTAAGGAAGTTCTCTCTACTCTCATAAGTTTGGAGAAGCCCGCGTTCTGCAGATAGGCGAACGTCGGGAGAAGTCACTTCTTAATCAAAGATTGATCTTGTGTTTACAAGAGCTTGAGAAACAAACAGTAAATTGGTAAAAATTTGCAATTTTCTCTATCTAAATATCTATGGATGAGCTCTTTACTCTACAAATACTTCACGCAGCAGATCAAGAAGCAGGAATTACTGCCTTAGAAGATGCACCTAATTTTAGTGCAGTATTAAATGCTTTAAGAGATGATTTTGATAATACTCTAGTTTTATCTGCTGGTGATGCTTTTATTCCTGGTCCCTTTTTCTCTGCCAGTGAAACTGTCTTTGGCGGACAAGGTAGAGGCGATATTTCAATTCAAAATGAATTGGGTTTTCAGGCGATCGCGTTGGGCAATCATGAGTTTGACCTGGGCACTGCCACTCTTGCTGAGTTGATTCAACCAGATCCCGAAACAGAATATGATGGAGCTCTATTTCCTTATCTCAGTTCTAACCTGGACTTTAGCACTGATGGAAACCTCGCATCATTGGTTGCAGCAGATGGACAGGAAGCTAGTACCATTCCCAATCAAGTTGCGGGCAATACTATTATCACAGTCAATGACGAACAGATTGGAATAGTTGGTGCCACGACCCCAACTTTAGCTAGTATCAGTTCTTCTGGGGGTGTCACCATTAGTCCTCTAGAATTTGACTCAGATAATCCCGATGATATAGCGGCATTAGCGGCAGAAATTCAAGGATCAGTAGACTCTTTATTAGCTGCTAATCCTGAAATTAATAAAGTGATTGTGCTGTCTCATATGCAGCAAATCTCTATTGAACAAAAGCTTGCAGGATTACTAACCGATGTTGATGTGATCATTGCTGGCGGTTCTAATAGCTTATTTGCTGATGAGACAGACCGTTTACGAGCAGGGGATGAGGCAGATGGCGTTTATCCGATCCTGACCGAAACTGCTGATGGCAATGCGATCGCGATCCTCAATACCGACGGTAACTATAGATATGTTGGTCGTCTGGTGGTAGATTTTGATGCTGAGGGTCTGATTATTCCCGAAAGCATCGACCCTAATATCAGTGGAGTTTATGCTACCGACGAAGAAGGCGTTACCGCAGTTGGCGGAACCGCTGACCCAGAAATTGTGGCGATTACAGATCAACTATCAGAAGTCGTAGCCGCAGTTGAAGGAAATATTTTTGGCAGTACAAACGTTTTTCTTAACGGAACTCGTGGCGATGTTCGTACCCAAGAAACCAACCTAGGTAATCTTACTGCCGATGCCAATTTAGCCACAGCACAACAGTTTGATGATAGCGTTGTCATCTCAATTAAAAATGGTGGCGGAATTCGCGATGATATTGGAGAAATTCAGATTCCTCCCGGTGCAACCAGTTCTGATGACTTTATCCAAACCCCGCCAGCAGCTAACGAATTGGCAGGCAAAGAGGAAGGCGATATTTCTCAACTCGATATTGCTAATAGTCTGCGGTTTAATAATGGGTTAACTTTATTGACTCTTACTGCTCAGGAACTATTAGATGTCATTGAAAATGGAGTTTCCCAAACTGAAGACGGTGCGACTCCTGGACGTTTCCCGCAAGTAAGTGGTCTGAGATTTAGTTTTGATGCTACTCGTGAGCCAGGAGATAGAATAATCTCACTAGCTGTAGTGGATGATAATGGGTCAATTATCGATACTGTGGTGGAAAATGGCGAATTATCTGGTGATAGTAGTCGTACTTTTCGGATTGTAACTCTGAACTTCCTGGCCGATGGTGGTGATGACTATCCTTTTCCTCCAGGAGAAAGCGCAAATCGGGTTGATTTGGTAACAGAAGATTCGGACAATCCAACTCCTGAGACTCGTACTGGAGTAGCAACTTTTGCACCTGATGGTTCAGAACAAGATGCTTTAGCTGAGTTTTTGGCAGCTAATTTCGAGGAAACTTCTTTTAACCGACATTTCGCACCTTTGAGATGGGATTCCATGGTTTTCCTTAAGGGTTTATAATCAATATTTTATTAGTATTCATTCCCGTTAACAGCGATCGCAAACTGGAAAAAATCAGATTAAAATGGATATTTCGCAGGTTAC
>JBCCYD010000655.1:0-2787 GCA_039190385.1 Cyanobacteria bacterium P01_F01_bin.143
AGCCAAGGCGAAACAGGAATGATATTGGTTGCTGGTTATTCGGGGATTGGTAAATCTGCTTTAGTTAATGAAATTCATAAACCTATTACAGCACAACGGGGCAAGTTTATTAGAGGGAAATTCGATCAATTGCAACGAGATATTCCCTATTCTGCGATCGCTCAGGCTTTCCAAGATTTAATCCGGCAACTCCTAAGTGAACCAGAAGAAACGCTACAAACCTGGAAGGAAAAGATCTTAGAAGTGTTAGATAATAATGGACAAATTATTATCGATGTCATTCCCGAACTTGAGAAAATCATTGGTAAACAGCCAGTAGTTGAACAGTTAGACACGACAGAAAATCAAAATAGATTTAATGCAGTTTTTCAAAAGTTTTTACTAGTTTTCTGCCAGCAAGAGCATCCTTTAGTTATATTTATTGACGATCTACAATGGGCAGATTTAGCCTCTCTAAATTTAATTGAAACATTAATATCAGATCCTGATATTAATTACTTGTTATTAATTGGAGCCTATCGAGATAATGAGGTTAATTCCACTCATCCTCTAATACATACTTTAGAGAAAATTGATCAAGCAAAAATTTCCATAAATAAGATTATTCTTGCTCCTTTAAAGACGAAGGATATTAATCAATTAATTGCTGATACTCTAAAATGTTTCCCAGAAGTTTCTCAATCTTTAGCTGAGTTAGTTACCAAAAAAACTGGTGGCAATCCTTTTTTCTTAACTCAACTTCTCTACTCTCTTTACCAAGAAAATTTATTAGTATTTAATGCTAATCAATCTTTTAACTCAAAAGACAATCAAGGAGATTATTGGCAGTGGGATATCGAAGAGATTAAAACTGTGTCCATAACTGATAATGTTCTTGACCTAATGAGCAGTAAAATTGAGAAGCTGGAGCAGAAGACACAGCAAATTATCAAATTAGCAGCATGTATTGGAAATCAGTTTGATTTAGAAACTCTTTCTATTATTAACAATAAATCTCAAGCAGACACAGCTAAAGAATTACAACCTACTTTAGAGGAAGGATTGATTATTCCTCTAGATAATAACTATAAAGTTCCTATACTGGAAAATTTAGCAGAAACTTCTGATGAATTTTCTAACATTTCTATTTCCTATAAATTC
This sequence comes from Cyanobacteria bacterium P01_F01_bin.143, assembly GCA_039190385.1. Taxonomy (GTDB): domain Bacteria; phylum Cyanobacteriota; class Cyanobacteriia; order Cyanobacteriales; family Xenococcaceae; genus Xenococcus. The sequence continues at coordinate 1,141 of JBCCYD010000655.1, forward strand.
TTACATGATAGGGTACAACAAGCTGCTTATTCTTTAATTCCAGAAACAGACAAACAACCAATTCATCTCCAGATAGGGTATCTGCTACTCGACAGTATCAAAGGGAATATTTCAGAAAGTAGAATTTTTGATATTGTTAATCATTTCAATAAAGGTTCTAGTTTAATTACCGAGCAAGCAGAAAAAGATAAGTTGGCGCAATTAAACCTACAAGCAGGGATAAATGCTCAATCATCTATTGCCCATGAACTGGCTGCTCAATATTTCAATGCAGGATTACAATTATTAGCAACTGATGCTTGGGAAAATCAGTATCAATTAACTCTAGAGCTTTATCTTAAAATATTAGAAGATCATCTTTTAAATAATAATTTTGAGGGAGTTGAAGAAATTTCTTTAATCATTATCGAACAAGCTAAAGATGTTTTTGATTTATTAAAAATTTATCAGTCTCAATCTAAATCTTTCTATTATTATGTAATTATTAATCCGCAAAAAGCTATAGATACTTCTTTAAAAGTTTTACCAAAACTAGGAATTGATATTTCATTAGAAGCAGAGGAAATAGAAGCAAGAACCAAGGAAAAAAAGGAATATATAGAATCAATTTTAAAAGATAGAACTATTGGTAGTTTAGCAGAACTTCCTGAAATGGTTGACAAGGTAAAATTGGCAAGCATTCCCATCCTCATGAAATTTCTAGATTCTTTATATACAGTGAGTTTGCCACTATATATTGAAGTACAAATCACTTTAATTAGCCTTTGTCTAGAATATGGTAATCCACCCCAAGCTTCTAGAATTTATAATGTTTATGGTTTCTTTTTGTGTAACGTAATAGAAAAAATTGAGGAGGGATATCAATTTGGTCAACTAGCTCTTAGATTATTAGAAAAAAACAATAATTCTGAATTAAATCTAGACAATGTAGTGGTTTTATCTATATTTTATGGTTGTATATGGTGTTGGAAAAATAAGTTCAATAGTAAAAAAGCATATGAACAGTTACTTGATGTTTTACAACAAGCAATAGACTCAGAAAGCAACGATTATGCTTGTTTCACTTCTGTGTTTTATTGTTTATCCAAGCTTTTAGGAGGATGTGATTTAGAAGAAGTTATCAAAGACTGTGAAAAATATATTATCCTAGCTACAGAAATAAATCGATACCCCTTTGTTAGGTTCTTAGAATTATACAAAAATCTTGCTAGAAATTTAAAAGATATCTCTTATTTTCAAGACTGTTTGTTAATTGATAATGCGAAAAAAAATCAGAATTTTGAATGTCAATTTATTGAAGAAAATATAAGTAATAATCAGGAATGGCTATTATACCTTTTCTATTCTGGTAAAGCTTTTAATTTCTATTTTTCCAAGTCTTATGCGCAATCTTTAGACAGTAGTAAATATGCCGAAAAATATGTGCCAATTGTCGGTTCACCGGTGGACTATAGTGCACAAAATAATTTTTACTTTTCTCTCTCTGCCCTTGCTCTTTATAATCATTCCAAACCAGAGCAAAGGGACTATGCCTTACCCATAACTATGGAAAAGATTGCCATGACTGTACTCTAATCATCAAAGAGCTAGAGAAATTAAAGAAATGCAATCCTGGGCAAAAGAAGAACTTAAAAACGCTAATCTACC
>JBCCYD010000656.1:0-2779 GCA_039190385.1 Cyanobacteria bacterium P01_F01_bin.143
AAAATAGCTTCTCTTGGAAAAATACTGTCGGCTAATAATATTCTCAAGAAATCACCATAGAATTTTTGATCTGATAAGTGAGATTGCTCACGAGATGCATCAGGAAAATGAAAATAATTTATAGCCGATAAATTAGAATGTTCTAGCCAAGATTGAATTTGAGACTGAGATTGATTGAAATCTATAATAGTTAAAGGAATATTTATCTCTTGAGACTTAATAACTAATCTTTTTTCAATAGGAATATTTTTTTTACTAGAATCTATAACTAAAAAAACTAAATCACAACTGTTGAAGAGACGATTTACATTATAGGGAAAAGTGATTATTTGAGATTGAGAACAAGAATTCAATAACTCACAAGTTTGGTTTGCTAATTTGACCTTTTTCAGTAAATCTTCCTGTCGACCAACTATCGTTACCTTGAGTTGATAATTTAAGGCTTCTGTCATCAGAGAATCTAAGTCTTGAATAAGCAGATTATGCTCTTGATATTGTCCTATTTTATGGGCCAAATATTTTTTTGTTTTCTGTAATTTATCAAAAAAAACTTGACTAATAATCGTGAATTCTGATTTTTGGGAAGCAGAATATAAATCTATTTCGGCCATTGCAGCATAATTTATTTCATTCTGTAGTTGTAGCTTACCAGATATATGAAATATGACAGCTATCGAATTCTAAGATAAAGATTGACTAGGAGCTAATAACTGATACACTAGAAAGGTTGTCAAAATCGCACATTCAGGACTTCGGGTGTTTTCTGAAGCGTTCAAGAAAATTCCCCTGAATGGAGGATTAACCCGAAAAGGAGTTAAAAAATATGCCAGTTGTTACGTTAGCTGAACTACTTGAATCAGGAGTTCACTTTGGACATCAAACCCGTCGTTGGAATCCCAGAATGGCACAGTATATTTATACTGCCAGGAATGGTGTCCATATCATTGACTTAGTACAAACAGCCCAGTTAATCGAAGAAGCCTACGAATTCATGCGTGATTCTTCCGAAAGGGGAAAGAAAGTGCTTTTTGTGGGGACAAAGCGTCAAGCAGCAGGGATTATTGCCCAAGAAGCTAGTCGTTGTGGCTCCTACTATGTTAACCAGAGATGGCTCGGTGGCATGCTGACCAACTGGGAAACAATTAAAACTAGAGTGGAAAGGCTCAAAGAACTAGAGAATTTAGAAACGACTGGAGCTTTAGACAAAAGACCGAAAAAGGAAGCTTCGATGTTACGCCGTGAACTAGGTAAATTGCAGAAATATCTAGGGGGCATCAAGACCATGCGTAAAGTTCCTGACATCGTGGTGATTGTTGATCAAAAGCGGGAACATAATGCTATTTCCGAATGCCAGAAATTGAATATTCCTGTGTTATCAATTTTGGACACTAACTGTGATCCTGATGTAGTTGATATTCCGATTCCTGCTAATGATGATGCCATTCGTTCGATCAAGCTAATTCTTGGCAAACTAGCAGATGCCATTCACGAAGGTCGTCATGGTGCGGCTAGTGCCCAAGAAGATTATGAAGAATTTGAAGAGGCGATCGCGGAAGAAGATTATCCCGATGCAGAATATAGCGATGAGGAAGTAGCCGAGCCTGTATCTGAGCCTGTGGCCGAGGTTGAACCTGTAGCAGAAGAATCTGTAGCAGAAAATTCTGATCAAGATAGCGAAGAATAGTAAATATTGATTAACAAATAAAGATTAGGAACAAAAAACATGGCGCAAATCTCAGCAAAATTAGTAAAGGAACTCCGCACGCAGAGTGGTGCGGGAATGATGGACTGTAAAAAAGCCCTCATTGAAAATGATGGTGACACGGCCAAAGCAATGGAATGGTTGCGCCAAAAAGGGATTGCTTCCGCTGGAAAAAAACAGAGTCGAGTGGCTGCTGAAGGACTAGTGGATAGTTATATCCATACTGGTGGAAGGATTGGAGTCTTAGTAGAAGTCAATTGTGAAACTGATTTTGTAGCTCGTGGTGATCAATTCAAAGAATTGGTACGGGACATTGCAATGCAAATTGCTGCCTGTCCTAATGTCGAATATATCAAAGTAGAAGATATTCCGGCAGAAGTTGCAGCCAAGGAAAAAGAAATCGAAATGGGTCGGGATGATTTGGCCGGCAAACCCGATAACATCAAGGAAAAGATTGTTGACGGTCGTATTGGTAAACGTCTTAAAGAACTTTCTCTAGTAGATCAGCCTTATATTAAAGATCAAAGCTTAACTGTGGCAGAGTTGGTGACTAACACTGTTGCTAAATTGGGTGAAAATATTCAAATTCGCCGTTTCCATCGTTTTGTTCTTGGTGAAGGTATTGAAAAGAAAGAAACTAATTTTGCTGATGAAGTGGCAGAACAAACAGGCCAAAAACAAGCAGAGCCAGTAGAAGCAAAAACAGAGGAAAAACCAGCAGCGAAGAAAGGTAAGAAAGGTAAGAAGGGCAAAAAGTAGTTGATAGTTAAAAGCTCTTAGCTATTTGCTAAATAAAGACAAGGGTAGCGTTGTTTTCTACTTTTGTCTTTTTTAGTGATTAATTTAAGTTGATTCGAGTTTTTAGGAATTTTGATTGCGATCAGCTGAAGGCTGGCGCTGCGCGATCGCAGTAGTCAAAACTTTCAATCTCTATAAAACTCACATTCCGCACGTCAAGATGTATTTTTGAGAAGCTCATTAAAAATAAGAATTTAATCATAGACTATTCTTGGTTAATATACTTAATTAAATAGCGATTGACAAACCAAGCTGAATAGACTCTTAGTTATTATCATT
>JBCCYD010000657.1:0-2768 GCA_039190385.1 Cyanobacteria bacterium P01_F01_bin.143
CTTACTTCTTACTTCTAACTCCTAACTCCTATCAACTACCAAATTAATCATGTCAGAATCAAAAAAGCAAAAAATGGCAACTAGCCGCGAGGTTTACCACCGAATTATTTGGGATTCCCGTCTCGATCGCAATGTTTTTATTTCTGGCTTTCAAGATAGGATTTCTTCAAATGGAATTATAGAGAAACCTTTGGCACATTGGGCAGTTAATGGGGATATTCCTTGGCATCGTATCCGCTATATTCGCTGTAAGGATATAGTTGTTTGGGATAGAGAACAACATTTAGATTTGATTTCAACGGGGCATTTACCTGCTTTTGCTTGGAAAAATAATCAAGAGGATAAAAATGTTTTAAGTATAGAAGAGAAACCGGCAATTTTTGATAAAAGACTTGTTTATAAATATGATAATCAAGATTGGCAGCCTACTGAAGATTTATCAAACATAATTAAATCAAAGTCGGTTAAATTAAATTCACTAACAATTGCTAGTTTTAATGTACTGTGCAATCTCTACGAAAAGTCGAAAATTAAAACAGAAAAGCGACTACCGGCAATTATTAAACATCTATATCAATGCGATTCAGATATTATTGCTATTCAGGAAGCGACACCGGCTTTGGTGGAGTTGCTTTTATCTCAAGATTGGGTACGCGATTATTATGTTTCCTCTTCAATTACTGCTGAAACAATTCAACCATTCGGTAATTTATTACTATCGCGTTTCCCGTTTACCTTAGTTGAACATCAGTTTTCGCCACACAAGCAGGTGTTGGTGGGAAGTTGGTTTATCAATGATGAATTATTGCAGGTTGGAGTGGTGCATTTGACAAGCAATCGCGCTCAAAATGCTGCTGAAAAAAGAAAGTATCAACTAACAACTTTACTCAATTATCTGCAAAAGCAATCGGGAAATTGCTTAATTGTTGGTGATTTTAACACCAGAGATAATTCCCTAGAAGAAATATTAACTGGTAATAATTTTATTGATATTTGGCAAGAATTACGCCCTGATGAAGCTGGTTATACTTTTAATCCGCAACTAAATCCTTTAGCTGAATTAATGAGTTTGGAGGGAGAAGCAGCACGATTTGATCGGATTCTGTTACACAGTCCAAATGGTAATTTGGTGCCTGATTCCGTAAACTTATTTGCTTGTGAACCTGTAGATAATACTGAAAACAATATTTTTCCCTCAGATCATTTTGGTATCCGAGCAGTTATTACATCCCCCCGAGCTAACTTGGAAAATGAAGAATTGCAGCAAATTTATGGTGTTTCTTTGAATAAAGTAAAGCCTCAACCTTTTGAGGTGAGACGGATTATAAATTTTGGGGAAGAAGAAACTATATTGGCTTCCCCTGAATTAATCGAATTAGTAAATCAACTTGAACCCAAACTAAATCAAGCCCAGCAAATACAACGCGAAACAGTATTAGAAATAATTACTCAAGCCTGTAAAGAATGTTTGGGTTTTCAACCATCTTTACAATTATTAGGCTCTTATCGTCTGGGAGTGCAAAGCCCTGAAAGTGATTTAGATGTTGTTTGTCAAATTCCAACTTATTTATCTGGCGAAACTTTTCTCAAAAACGTACAACAAATTTTAGAAGGGCTTTGTGAAACGATTCAACTGGTTTTAGATGCTAAAGTACCTTTGCTGCGTTTGAAGTTAGATGGCATATCCCTCGATTTGCTTTATGCACCTGTTGATGAGAATTGGGGATTGGGAATTGGGCATGGGGCATTGGGAATCAACAAACTAATTAATTCACAATCGGATATGGCAATTATTGGTTGTTGGGAAGCGGATTTGATTGCAGAATCCGTAAGGAAATATGTACAATTTGATTCATTTTGCTTGCTGTTGCGTGCTGTTAGGGGATGGGCAAAATCACGGCGAATTTACGGTAATGCTTGGGGTTTCTTAGGTGGTTTTTCTTGGGCATTATTGAGTGCTTGGAGTTGTCAGTATTCTGATGATTATAATACTCCAGTAGATAAATTACTTGCTAATTTATTTCAACTTCTCAAGCAACATAATTGGAATCAGCCGATTGCTTTGACTGATGTAGGTAAGCAATATTCCGTACAATTACCCCGCGATTTTTTCCCGATTATTACATCAATTGAACCCTGTCAAAATACTGCTCGTAATATTACTCGTTCTACAGCAGAAATCTTACGTTGTGAATTTGTTCGGGGTACAGAACTGACTCAAAAAATTAATACTAATAATCTCAATTGGTCATCATTATTTGAGCCAATTAATTTACAACAAGAATCAGATATATTCTTGGTATTAATTGCAATAATTAACGATAATCAAGAATTAGAAAAATATTGCGGTATTTTAGAAGGTTATATTATTAGCTTAATTATCCAATTAGAATTATTAGGTATTTTTGTTAGACCTTGGACTGGAATTGATAGAATAGACAATACGGCTCATATAACATTGGGTTTAAATCTTCCTTCTAATTGTAAAATAAGCTTAATCAAAGAATTAGCACAAGATTTTGTCTTGCAATTTAGTAATAATTTTGAAATCAAAATAGTTGAAAATTTGTAATTAATGAAGAATGACAAGGAAGGAGAGTAATAACTCTACAGATGGGCATTAAATCTTTATTTTGTAGCCGATTCAACAAAAAATTAGATATATAGGAATCCGGTTTGATTTTTGAAATGATTTGTGTGGGCAGGCAAGAGGCAAAAGGCAAAAGGCAATAGGGTTCTAGAAGATTAAGAGGTACTGATATTTTTTC
>JBCCYD010000658.1:0-2734 GCA_039190385.1 Cyanobacteria bacterium P01_F01_bin.143
AAATTTTCCAAATAATCGTAGTGAACTTTATGGTAAAGCTTTGCGTATTTTACTCGAAGAATGGGCAGCAGAAAAAAGTTAGTAACAAAGGAGTTTGAGCTAGTTCTTTAGCATTTTTGTTTTTTTCTGATTGTAGTAATTGCCAACATTTTTCTGCTACTTTTACTTGTTTATCATTCTCTGACTGAAACCAATTTTCAATAAATTGCTTGATTTGTTTGTTATTAAAATCTGCCATTACTACTTCGGTGAAATGAGCAAAACTTTGATTCAGAGCCGTTCGACAAGACAGAATAAAGCGATTATTTTTGTAAATATTTACAAAATTATTGATTTGTTGAATTACTGACTCTAAATTTCTAGTTGGCACCTCATCTAAGCCATCAAAAATAATCAAAAAAGACCCTGTCTCTAGCCCGGTTTTTATGTATTTTTTGCTTTGTAAAAAACCACAATTCTTGAGTTCTTGATCAAGAATATCAAAAATATTAATTTCTGACTTATTAAACCTTTTAAGCTCTATAAAAATTGGAATTAAAAAGTGCTTATACTCTCCTTTATTTCCTTTAAAAGCTTCTAAAGCTATTTTCTTTAAATATGTTGATTTTCCCGCACCAGGTGCACCTAAGACTAATAAGTATTGTTCTTTATTCGCAAGCTCTAGACCTTTTCTAACTTTAAAACTTTCTGACTCAAAATTCTTTTGATTTTGGCGATATCTTCTTTCTAATTCTTCAATAGTTTTGAAACGAAAAGCTTCACTTTTTTCTAATAGCCTGACGTTAGTATAAATTGAATCTAAAATAACGGATTGTTTCATCCCCAATACTTTTAAAGTTCCATATTTTTTGTAATATTGAGCTGCATACTGTTGAGATGTTTGGCTGATTAGCTGTTTACTTTTTTCTGCTGGACTAGAATCTGACCGACCTAACAATTTTGCTATGCGATTTGCAGTTGTTGTTTTACTAGTAAGCTTGGCTTTTTCTGCAATTTCCCAAAAAATAGGTTCTAATGGATTTAGCTCGAAGGAATTAGGAAGAGGAGTAATAGGAGTAAAACCTCTGTCAAGATTAGCTGATTCGATACCAGACAACTCTAAAGAATGTAGAATTTGATTAACCGTTCCTTCAACAACCAGAGATCTTGTATTTTCGCCACCATAGGTTTTTAGCGCCAGATTTTCTAATGCTTGTTTCGTTGCCCCAATATCCCCAGCTAATTGCTTTTGTCTTGCAGAAATTAAAGCTTTGCGATATTCAATGCGATTCGGAAAGTCAGCCGGAGAAATCGAGTTCAAATCTAAATTAGATTTATTTTCGCCACTCAAACGCATAATTACGCGCAAAATTTCGTTTTCTGGTGCATTTGCTAACTTATCTTGGAGAAAAGGGTCTATCTTATCTAAAAAAGAGCGATCTGGTGACACGATAATAAATTAAATTTTTTTTTGCTTTAATTGACCTATTACTTATTCCTTATTACTTTAATTAGTCCTTCTCCCTGACGATCTCTAGGCTGACCAAGATTTTCGCACATAGACAGAAGTTCATCTTTTAATTCTAGTACGTGAATTTGAGGATTTCTCTCCAACAGTAAACTAGCAATTCCTGAAACAATGGGAGTCGCCATAGAAGTACCATCCCAAGCTTCATAACCACCTTGAACTATTGCGGAATATACTTGCTGTCCTGGGGCAACTAGATCGGGAGCGGTATAGGTATGATTATTGACCGTCAGAGTCCCGCCACCACTAAAACTTGCTACCCGATTTCTCTTATTACTCGCTCCAACTGAAACAACACTGCGATAATTACCTGGGCTGCGGGTTTGGTCTCTGCCTTCATTGCCCACAGCGCAAATCGGTAAAACCCCGATCGCGACCAAATCATCAATTATTTCTTCCCAATCGCTGATATATCCAGGAATCCCAGCCGAAATATTAACAATTTGAATTTCCGGTTGGCTGGCTATCCATTCAATTGCCAAGACAAAATTAGAAAGCATCCCCCGTCCGCCAGGAATTAAAACCCCATTGATCAGTTTTGCATCTGGTGCCACACCTATGGTTTTGCCACAAATTAATCCTGCTACATGGGTTCCATGACCTTCTGTATCCAAAGAGGGGGTTTGGGGTTCCACTAACCATTTTTCACTATTGAAAGTATGTGCCGCACTGACTTTGCCCTGTAAAGCTGGATGAGTTGAGTCGATTCCTGTATCGAGTACCGCCACTGTAACGTTTTTACCTGTTTCGCTAAATCCATTATTGCCCGCTGCCAGATTATTAATTGCTTCTAGATGCCAAAGATCTTTGGTTTGCAATTTTCCTTCACTGATAAAACTAGAACTATCTTTATTCGCTGGATGGATGAGTTCAATAGGGCGATCGCGTAAAATGTCCGCTTTCTCTGCTAAATCTTGACTAACTGATTTTGCCTCTTCTTCAGACATTTCTAAGATCGTAGTTCCTGTAATGCCCGACTGCTGAGAACTTTTTAAAATATTTACGCCCTCTTTACCTCGAATATCTTCGGTCAAGCGGGTAATTTCTTGGTGATTTTCGTTTTCTTGTTGCAAGTTATGCAAATCTTCAATCTGTTGCTGACGACTTTCTGGACTTAGTTTGACTGCTGCTAAATTTAACGATTCTGAGAATAATGCTTTTTTAGGTCTAATAATATAAACAGGCATAGAAATGACTAACGAACTATTCTGTAATATTTATATTAGT
>JBCCYD010000659.1:0-2732 GCA_039190385.1 Cyanobacteria bacterium P01_F01_bin.143
AATACCTTTTTATAAAAATAGTAATAATAATTTGTACAATTATGTCCCCTGCTATGGGAAATTGGTAAAAACTCACTTTAATTCAGTAACCATGAAGATAGATCGACATGGTAAGGCCAAAATACTAACTCCTGAAGAAATCCAATTATTGTTCAATCAAGGAACCAATAAAGATCGAGATCGGGTGTTATTCGGCATTTGTCTCTATACTGGTTGTCGCATTAATGAATCGGTCACCTTACAAAAAATTGATGTCTACGATCGCTACTCTCAAGTCAGGCCAGAATTAATCATCCGCAAGAAAAACACTAAAAATAAATTGGCAACCCGCACCATACCAGTTTTAGAGGAATTACGATTATTACTGAGCAACTATCAGACTCGATACGATAATCCCTATTTATTTCCAGGTAAGGGTGGTAAAGGTCATCTTCATCCTGATAGTGGCGCTAGACTACTTAAACAAGCTTGTTGCCGAATCGGTCTAATTGGTATTAGTTCCCATAGCTTTCGCCGTACTGCCCTAACTCAAATGAGTAATGCGGGAATCCCCTTGAGGATAATTCAGGAAATTTCAGGACATCGCAACCTCGAACAACTTCAAAGATATTTAGAAGTTAAACCCGAACAGGTCAGGGGAGCGATCGCATCTTTATCAATGTTATCCCATATACAACAGGATCGAGAAGGGTTAGCCAATAATTTGAACGCCACAATGGATCGCTTGGGTTCAACGGAGTTAAATTCTTACAAACAATGAACAAATCTAATTTTTGTTGGCAAAATTTTTGCAGAAATACATTGTTGCAAAATTACTTAATTACAAATGTAAAAATGGACATTTTCTAAAATACAAAAACCCCATGCCATGAAAATAGGTATTTTGAATCAAAAGGGTGGTGCGGGCAAAACTACTATAGCGTTACATCTGTCCCATGCCCTGGCCTTACGCAATTACCAAGTGATGTTAGTTGATGCAGACCCTCAAGGTTCGTCTAGGGATTGGGCGATGGCCAGAGAAACCGATGCTCCCTTTAGCGTAATCGGTTTAGATCGCCCGATAATCCATAAAGAAATCGCCAAATTAGCCAAGGGCTACGATTATGTCATTATCGATGGTGCGCCGAGAGTTTCTGATTTAACTAGATCAGCAATTTTAGCCGCTGATTTTATTCTCATCCCCATACAGCCTTCACCCTTAGATATTTGGGCAGCCCATTCGGTGGTTGAACTGATTCAAGAAGCCCAAATCTATAAACCAGATATAATCGCGAGATTTATCATCAATCGTAAAATCGTCAATACCGCGATTGCTAAAGAGGCGGTAGATGTTTTGCAAGAATATCCCTATCCAGTATTAACAGCGGCAATTTCCCAACGAATTGCCTTTGCTGAAAGTCTCAATATTGGCAGTACCGTATTAGAAAGCGCTCCCAAAACGATCGCGGCATCAGAAATCAATGCCCTAGTAGACGAATTATTACAAACCATCGAACAAGAGCGCCATGTCACAGAAGAAACCATCAAGGCTTAGTACCAAACCAGGAAAAAATTTCGCAGCTCAAGATCCTGATAATTGGGTCGAAAATCGTAACCAGGATATTTCTCCTCAATCAGAAGTCAAAGGAAAAACTAAACGGATCACCTTTGAAGTATCGGAAAAACAGCATCAGGCAACTAAGATTTTAGCTGCTCAAAAAGGCATGACTATTAAAGAGTTAATGCAATCATTATTAGTTACTGAATTAAATAAAAATCAATAAAATAGAAGAGTTACCCAAGTAACTCTTCATTGTAGAAAACCCTTTTCTAAACTAGGAAGAAAGCTCTTGAATTAACTCCTGTACGATCTTCTTCAGTTGCTCGATATCGCCGTTTGCTTCGAGTAGTCCCCACACTAAGTTGAGGTCAATACGCCAATACCTATGGGCTAATATGTTACGAAAATCCACAATATCCCGCCAACGAATTTCAGGATATCTATCCTTTAATTCTTGGGGCAATTGGTTCACTGCCTCCCCAATAGTTTGTAACCTAAAAAGCGTGCCATCTTGGACTAATGGATCGTTAAAAAAGGCTTCTTTTCCTAACCTCGTGTAAGATTCAATTCTTTCAATTGCCTCCATTATGTCAGTTAAGAAAAGTAAGGGGTTTCTTTTTCGCGACATTTTTACACTCTTGCTCTATAAGCGATCTAAGGGGATGGCTTCACTCAAAACTTCATCGCGTATTACAGGATGAAGCACTGTGCTTTGGGCAACATCTACCTCACAACCAAGTAACTCTTTAAGCTCGCGAGTCAGGGCAATTAAATCGAGAAGTGACTGCTTCGGCGACACATCAATGAGAAAATCTACATCGCTCTGATCAGTATTATCGCCTCTTACCGTAGAACCAAAAACTCTAATGTTGGGAGCATGATAGCGTTTGGAAAGAGCAATAATTTGAGGACAATATGCTTTTAATTCCTCTCTATTCATAGAAAACCTATTAATTTTAAGTTTGTAATTAAGGTTATCTGCGACTGCTTCCATCATAAAGCATAACAACCTCGGATTCTGAGAAATTTAATACACAGGCTTTGACGTAGCTTTCTAATACTGCGCTATCATCAACAAAGTATAGATAGGACTTTAAATTTGCAACCAGACAAGCGATCGCCCATACCCAAAAATATCAAAGTCAATGGGGAAGAGGAAGAATTATTGACCCCAGAACAGATCATGGTGGGT
>JBCCYD010000660.1:0-2727 GCA_039190385.1 Cyanobacteria bacterium P01_F01_bin.143
CCCATAATTGGGGGCTAGGGGGCTTAGATCCATAGCAAAGACAATTAATTCCTCGAAGGAAATGTACCTTCTAAAGCGATGATAAAGTTTAAGCCCAAATACGGGTTTCTAATATTGACAGCGGTACCTCCACCCGAATTAGCATCTACTGTTACAGATCCAGTTGCCATGTTTTGACTGGGGGCGGTTGACCCACTGTAGTATTGGTTTGCTGAAGTTATTCCTAGGGCCGCACTTACAGGTATAGTAGCGTTAGCAGTCTCAACAACACTTCTAAGGTTGCCTGGATGAGTATGACCTGCGATATTATTCGCATTCAAAGTGACGTCGATCGCACCTCCTCTCTCTCCCAATTGCACAGCGGGTAATCCTATCCCAGCACTACCATTCCCTGAGTGAACGGACAAGCGACTACGCAAATCTGGTAAGGCAAAGGTAGTCCTACCATCACCTCCATAGGTAGTACCGAGAATTGCAAATAAGGCTGTATTGCCGCTAATAGCAAGAAGGTCTCCGTTGCATAATGCCCATCCTCTGGGAGCAAAGCTACCACCAAATATTTTTATTTCACCAATGAAAGGTTCCGCCATAAAATCATCTCCAAAATAGCTATAGTTTTGTGAGCGTTGCTGATTTGAAACACGATTCCTCCTAACTGCCAATTCTGGTAGCAAGATCAATTTAAGACCAGAAATTTGGGAAAATTAAGAAGAGATTAATAAATTAATAAAAAACTGTAAAAATAGATTCATGTCTTGCGTTCAGCAATTTCAACCTATTAATTTTTAGGTTGAAGTAATTGTCCCATAAGAAAAAAAATATTTTACCCAGCTAAATCTTTATTAAAGATTTACTTCGTCCTAAATTAAATTCAATCGTATGACAAAAATTATTCAAAAAACTACATCAATGCTGACTAGAGATGGCATCAGGCTAGATGCAGATATTTATCGTCCTGAGACCAAAGAAAAGTTACCGATCCTCTTGATGAGACAACCCTATGGCAAAGCGATCGCGTCTACAGTGGTCTATGCTCATCCTAGATGGTACGCCAGTCAGGGTTATATCATTGTTATCCAAGATGTTCGCGGCAGAGGCACCTCAGACGGGAAATTTGAACTATTTTCTAATGAAGTAAATGATGGAATCGATACGATTGATTGGGTATCTCAGCTACCAGACAGTACGGGCGAAATTGGCATGTATGGCTTTTCCTATCAGGGAATGACTCAGTTGTATGGGGCAATTGGCCAGTCTTCTGCTTTAAAAGCGATCGCGCCTGCGATGATTGGCTATGATTTATACTCCGATTGGGCTTATGAAAATGGGGCTTTTTGTTTACAGGCAAATCTGGGTTGGGCAATTCAGTTAGCAGCAGAAACCGCTCGTTTGCAAGGTGATGAAGTTGCTTTTCAAAAGTTATATCAAGCTTCGCGTAACTTACCTTTGCTAGATCCGATTCCTGCCAAACCTGAGATTATGCAAGAGTTGGCTGCCGATTCTTTTTATCACCTATGGTTAGAACATAATATTCCTGGAGAATATTGGGAAAAATTATCACCGAAATATTTAATCCAAGATGTTGATTTGCCGATGTTGCATATTGGAGGTTGGTTTGATCCCTATCTGCGAGGAACTTTGAATCTGTATCGGGATATGGCAGCCAGAAGCCAGTATCCCCAACATATAATTGTGGCACCTTGGGCCCATTTGCCTTGGGGAAGAAAATTAGGAATGGTTGATTATGGTGTGGAAGCAGAAAATTGTATTGATGAGATTCAGATCCGTTGGTTTGATCATTGGCTGAAGGGAAAAGATACGGGACTTTTAGAGGAAGAACCTGTGTCTTTATTTGAAATGGGCAGTAATCAATGGCGGTATTTTGATAAGTTTCCTGAGAATCAAGAGAAAAGTTATTACCTGACTAGTGATGGTTTAGCAGGGATGAGATGCGATCGCGGAATGCTACGGGAAGATCAAGAAGAAGAGGCAGAAACAACTGATATTATCATCCATGATCCTTGGCGACCTGTCCCAGCTTTAGGTGGTCATTCCAGTTTTCCTGGTGGTTCACGCGATCGCTCTGCGTTAGATTGTCGTTCGGATATTTTGACCTATACTTCGGAACCGCTGGAAGAAGATTTACATATTGTGGGAGAAGTTATAGTCGAGCTATTTTGTGAGGCGGATTGTTCTAGTTTCGATTTATCAGCAGTTCTCTCGGAAGTCCATTCTGACGGAAAAGTTCTTAATTTCACTCAAGGATACATAAGGAACGAGGAACGAGGAACAAGGAACAAGGAACAAGGAATGAGGAACGCGCAAGTCACTCCAGTAATTATTTCGTTGCAGGAAACTTGTATGAAAGTTTCTCGGGGCAATGCTTTACGTTTAAGTATTAGTGCTGCTTGTTTTCCTGCTTATCCTGTTAATCCAGGCACAGGTCAAACTTCCCAGGAAGCTCGGTTAATAGATGCCAAAATTATTACGATTTCACTTCATTCAGGAGCAGAGCATTCCTCACGAATTAAGTTTAATTCTGTTGATTTTTGAAAGTACAATAACAAAAGCTTCTGTTTGTGAATTTAGTGAAGCGATCTACGCTTTATGATGCGCCTAAACACCATTAAATAATAAAAAATATTTTAGTCTTGGAAATAGGTAGGGTCTATAAACAGGATTTAGTATGAAGTATCTATAGATAAAGTTAAAGATCCTTCGTAAATA
>JBCCYD010000661.1:0-2698 GCA_039190385.1 Cyanobacteria bacterium P01_F01_bin.143
GAATTATTGTATTATCTATACTCATCAAGGATTTTAGACAAATACAAGAATAATTGTAAATTAATGCAACAAGAATTTTCTTTTCTGAAAAAGTAGTATTAATTACCTCTAATTGCTGATATTAAGTATTGTGTACTTGGAGGATTGAATTATAAATTGACTCGGAGATAGAAGATTAGGCTCACTTAGACGTATAAAACTCCATTGTCACGAGTAGAAGAAAAAGTTAAGTAGCGCCCCAAGGGCATGGGCAACCCGTACGGCATATCCGCAACCACACTCTCTATCTTCCTCTGCGCTAACATGAAGCGTACCTTTGCGTTTAATCCATCCATCTCCAACCAAAACCATGAAATGTTACCTTGAAGAATATCTTCCCATCCTTCAACAAAATGCTTCTATACAAATAAAGAATATGCAAGCAATAATATTTATCGGCGTAAAACTCGCAAACTCAATTCACTTTTGGCAGCAGAAGCCAGCGCCAAATTTTCCTTACTTTTAGGTGATATGGGTTGTTTTGACTGTCGGATTTCTCAACTTGCGAATATTCAACAAGTTATAGATTACTTCCGCTGGAGACAGCAAGATGCACATCGAAATTCACTGAATTCTCACAGTTATTGGTGCTTGCGTGGAGATGGAGAAACAGCGCGTAAAACAACTAGTACAGCGCGGCTAAAATAAACCAACCATTCGTAAAACCTCAAGGCTAGGAAAAATAATACTTATTACCTTGATACTTTTGACTTTTGACGAACGCAAGCGGTACTAGTATTATGGATGGTTTATCAGTAGCCGATAAAAACGAATTATTATTTCAACACGGACGGCAGTTGCTACAACGGTGCGTGTTCCTCCGCAACGCACTGCCTTATAAACTTCAACGAATTACCCAATTGGCAAAAACGTGGAATGGGGTTATATTGGGAAGAATATCAAAAAGAAGGGTATAACCCTGTAAAAGATGAAATTGTTTTTACAACTAGAAGAAGGATAAGAAGAGAATTGGATTTACCGATGAAAGATGATTATAGTGAATTTATCGAGAGATTAGTTGGTTGTTGAAACCATCACTATCCCATATGATTTATAAATAAAGCTTTAAATCTGATATCATCGCGAATGTTGTCAAAATCTGAATCCGTTTTTGCCTTTTCACGAAATTCTGTTGGATTAATATCTATAGCTTTTTGTAAATTTTCAATTGCTAAATCTATATTATTTAAACCCATATAACAGCAAGCTTTCTCATATAAAGCATTTGGTTCATTGGGAAACAACTCTAAAGTTTTATTATAAAATAAAATTGCTGATTCATACCTTTTCAAAGTCAATAAAACAAAAGCTTTACTTCCCCATAAATGGTAATAATCTGGATTAAGTTCTATCGCTTTATCAAATTTTACCAGTGCTTCTTCATCCCTTCCTAATTTATGAAGTACCCAACCGTAAATTTTCCATGCAAGATCATAATTTGGATTAATTTCTATTGCTTTATCAAGGGCTAAAATCGCATCTTCATATCTTTCTGATTTATAAAGTGCAAAACCCTTACCTCCATATGCTGCATAGTTATTTGAACTAATTTCTAGTGATTTATCAAAAGCTGCAATTGCTTCTTCATATCTTTTTGATTTACCTAGTGTAATTCCTAGTTGATTTTGAAATAGCCAATCTTGTGGTTCTAATTCTATAACTAGATAAAATATCTCAATTGCATCTTCTAAGTTTCCTAATTCAGATAGGACGTAACCCAATGCATATAAATAACTAGGGTTATTGGGTTGAATTTCTATGACTTGTTCAAAACAAATTAAAGCTGATTCTAATTTTTTTAAATCTAGTAAAGCAACACCTTTACCGTACCACGCTAAGTATAATTTTTGATTGTACTGGATTGCTTTATCAAAGCAAATAATCGCAGATTCTAATTGTCTTATTTTCCATAGAGTATAACCTTTTTCATACCAATTATTTGCATCATTAGGCTGAATTTCGATTGCTTTATCAAAACAAGTTAAAGCTGATTTATAATTTTCTAAATCAAATAAAGCAATACCTTTATGGTACCAAGCTAAATCGTTTTTTGGATTGAGCTTAATTGCTTTATTAAAACACGTAACCGCATCCTCTAATTTCCCTAATTCATATAACGTCAAGCCTTTTTCATACCAAGCTTTAGGATAATTAGGTTTGATAAGAATGATTTTTTCAAAACTAATCAATGCAGCCTCTAACTTTTTTTGTGACAACAGCACAATACCCCGTAATAACAAAGCTTTAAGGTAATCTGGCTGAATTTCTGTAGCTATATCAAGAGATGAGAGTGCTTCTTGTAATTTTCCAAGTTTAAATAAAGTAAATCCTCGCTCATACCAGACATAATGAGAATGGGATGAATGGGCGATCGCTCTGTCAAAATTAATCAACGCTTCCTCAAATTTTTCTAAGCCTTGTAGTGCCATTCCTCGAAAAACAAGAGCATCATAAACGTTTGGTTGGGATTCTAGAATTTGATTGTAAATTAATAATGCTTCTTTAAAGCGCTTTGATTCTATAAGAGTTACTCCTAAATGATGTAATCCTTGCCAATTATCAAATGAATTCATTTTAGATTTAAAAATTTATTCTAGAAAAAGATGTAGATTTAAAATTTTTTATTAATTCATTTATAGCAGAAGTTCATCTCAGATAC
>JBCCYD010000662.1:0-2667 GCA_039190385.1 Cyanobacteria bacterium P01_F01_bin.143
CTTGACTAGCAATATCTAATTCTGGGCAAAGGGAAACATAACCATCATCTTCTAGTTCGATAATTGCTGTGAATTTTTGAGTTTGTTGCATATTTTCTAAATTTAATTTATTCAGAAATCAATTGAAAACTACCTTATCCTGGTAAAATTACCTCGTTTCATTCTTGATAAACTTCTTGAGCATCTTCTAAAAAATATTCAACTTCATCTTCTTCACGAAAAAATTGTTCTAATGAAAATTCTTGCCATTCTTTATTTTTCCAATTTGTATATTCAAACATTTTGTTTTGATTAGTTGACATCGATTACCATATTAAATAACTAATTCTGTTTTCGTACTTTCTGCTGAATTAATGCGTCAATTTCTTTAATTTCTTTGGGTGATTGAGGCATTCCAAAAGTTTCAGTCGGTGCGTCTGCTGTAAAACGGTCAACAAATGCGTAAAAGGCTTCTTGTTCATTAGGATGCGAAACTAGATAAGCGCGTAATTCTGCTTTAGTCATTTTTGTAAAGTTGGGGTTCATGCAAGAAATCTCCAATGACCATTTTGATAAATTTCTATCTGTATATTATCACCAGCCAAAATAAAAACATTTCCTGTTCGCTCATCGAGTCTAACTATGAAAATAGAAGTAAATGTATTAGTTAGAGATTGGCAAAGCGTTATACAGATTATACCTTGAGCAGCAGTAGGTAAAATTTTTAAACCCCATTGTTAACTATAATTTATCAGACCTAATTTAGCAGAAAAGATGGAGATTGTTGCTTAGGCTTCAGATAGCGATCGCGATAATAATGTTTCCTTTTTCAAGCGTTTTGTTATTTCAGAAGGATCAGGAACTTCCAAAGGTAACGCGATCGCTTTTCCCAGATTCTATTGTTCTTCACCAAGTGTTCGCTGTGATGAGTGTCGAATATGAAGAATCCGAACTGTTGATACATCTTGACCATCAAGAATAGTAAAAAGGACGCGATATGCATTACGTCCTCGACCATAGAGTAATTGTCTAATTTCTTGACTAAAGTATTTATTCTCTCTCGCTAGAGAACAGCGTTTTGGCATTTGAACCAAAGATGAGATCGCGCTTAAAAGACCTTCGTACCATTGAGCTGCTTGCACCGGCGATGCGATTTGGGATAGTCGTAAAAAAGCATTATCAGCTTCAGCTTCGGCTACGCTAGAAATCTCAATGCGATATTTCATGAGTCAGAGTCAGTTGGGAGATCATACTTTTGACGCTGCTCCTCAGCAAAGTCATCAAAAGAGCGAGATCTACCTTCTTCAAAATCATCCAATCCTTTTTGAATTCCTTTGATTGCATCTTCTGAGTCCTTAATTTCCCACTCTAAGATACTCTCTAATAACTCGGATGCTACAAGGTTAATATCTTGACCTTTCTGCGCTGCTTTATCACGTAGTAATGATTCTAATTTAGGGCTAAGGTTAACAACGATTGTCATTGAGCAAAATCTTTCGACACCAAGTGTGAACTACTTTATCTTAGCAAAATAACAGCGATCGCATTTCTAGAGTTTTGTTGTCTCAGAATAATTAGTAACTTCCAAAGGTAACGCGATCGCGAATATTACATAATTTAATAAAAGCAGAGCTTTTAAAAAGATATACTTGCTAAGTAGTCAGAAAACATTGAGGCTTGCAAAATAAGGGTTTGATCAATGTGAATCTTGATGAATCATTCGCTTTAGATATTTTCAAGAGAGAAGAAAATGAAAAAAGTTAATCATTTGTTGAAGTATTTTTTAATAGGTTTTCCTATTTTATTATTTGCTAGTGGCCAAAATTATTCAGCTCAATCCAATGCAAATGTAGCTGAGAAAGAAGCAGCAAAAGCTACCTGCAATAACAAAAACTTTGAGGAATATCCTTCTCTTGATATCTATACTCGATATGGAAATGAAAGTGTTAAAAACCAAGCAAGTTAGGCATTTACTATGAGAAAGCCAATGTGAATGTAACTGTTAATGAAAATAAAGCAACGACAAGAATAGAATATGAATTACCGCCATTCTTCCCTTGGGGAAATTGGCTATCTGTGAGAAGGCAGTTGAAATCAACCTTAGACTTGTCAGGCTGCGACGGCTTGGAATTACAAATCAAAGTAGAAAAATCTGCTCAGGCAACTACCCTTTTACGCTTGACGCTCTCTGATTTGAGTAATCCCGTTGATATTGGCAAGCATGGGGCTGATGAAACCTGGTGGTTTGATTTTGAAGATGATGTCTTAACTCAAGCCAACTCGTGGCAGACTATTAAAGCGCCTTTTAACAAGTTTACTCCTTCTTATGGCGAAGGTAATCGGAAAAATAATTATGAAAAAGACCTTGACAAGATAATTGGAACGGAAATTAATTTGATTTCTCAAAGCGGAGAGCATCCTAAAGGCACTATTTTGATTAAATCTTTTAAGCCGTATAAAAATTAAGCTTAAACCAATAAAGTATCGATCTATAATCGAGCTACCAGAGACTTCTCGATTTAGCAAATATATTAAATTAATTCAGTTGATACTTAAGAGCATAAATTATCTGTTTATTTGGTAAAAATAAAAGTTATGAATACTGAAAAAGCTTTATGGAATTTGGTTATTAACCTTCCTTAATCATTGAAAAAAGAAATATTAAATAATGCGAAATAATTAAAAAAA
>JBCCYD010000663.1:0-2653 GCA_039190385.1 Cyanobacteria bacterium P01_F01_bin.143
CCCTAATTCAATGAGTAAAGGAAAAGTAACTAAGATTGATTTAAATATAGTCCACAGATAAACGCAGATGAACGCAGATTTACCCAGCTCCGTGTTCTGGGTAAACATAGATAATTAATTTGTTTTTTCCCAAAGTCTACTAGCTTATGATGATTGCACCCTAAGTTATTACGTTATTACTTTTGACTCGTTTGTTATTTAAGGAGAGATTCGAGTAAGCTTCTTTCTTCTTTGGGTAGTTGGAGTAAAACTTTTCTATCTCTTGGATTTTCTTTATATTCCACCGCAGTTTTCAGGAAGCGCAAAGCTATTTGTAATTCTGGTTTATCTCCTGCGATTTCCTGCCAAATCTCCAACCAACTTCTTGCGGCTTTAATACTTATAAATTCTGACATTATATTAGGAATATTATTGACAACTCCTTTACTTATTAATAAAAATAATTGGTGTTTATTGTAAGTTTTTACTAGATTTTTAAGGCGAGATTTCCAGGCATTGGGATCTGTGGTACTTTCCCAGATTATTTTTATATATTCTGCAATATTTGCTTTGTGAAAATATTGAGAATTAGCAAAACGATCCAAGTTTTTTTCTAAATAGATAAAACCTTCTTCCCAGCGATCCAATTTAAACAAAACTTCAATTATATTGAAATGAGAGTTGCTGCTATTAGGATTAATTTCTAAAGCCTTATTATAGGAATCAATTGCTTCTTGATATCTTCCCAATAAATATAATGCACAACCAATATTATTCCAAGAACAATAATGATTAGAATTCATTTTTAAAGCATTGTTATAGGAATCAATTGCTTCTTCATGTCTTTCTAATAAATATAATGAGATGCCACGATCATACCAAGAATAATAATAATTGGAATTAATTGTTAAAGCTTTATTATAGGAATTAACTGATTCTTCATACCTTTTTAGTTTGCTTAATGAAATACCACGGGCATGCCAAGATTGACAGTAAGCGGAATTAATTGCTAAAGCTTTATTATAAGAATCAATTGCTTCTTCATATCTTTCTAGTTTACTTAATGAAACACCACGGGCATGCCAAGATTGATAGTAAGCAGAGTTAATTGCTAAAGCTTTATTATGGGAATCAATTGCTTCTTCATGTTTTTCTAATTTATCTAATACAATACCACAGGAGTACCAAGATAAATCATTGTTAGGAGCAATTTCTGTTGCTTTATTAAACAACTGCAAGGAAGATTTATAATTCCCCTTCTCCAATTCTTCTATTCCTGCAGACAACAAATTATTGATATCAGATTTTTTTCGATAATGTATACATTGATTGTATTCTGCTAACAAATCTAAAGCATGATTAATATATTCTCTTTCTAAACATTCTTCTGGCAGTATTTCTAATCTTTGTGTCAACTCTTCTTCTGTATACCAAATTATTAAAAAATCAACAAATAGTTTAATTGGTTTGCCCCGTTGTTTCTTCACTTCCAAGCAAATTCTCATTAAAGGCTCTTGTAACTCATAAAAAGAAGCTCTGCCCAAAGATTCAGTGGTAACATAACCTTTAGTTCGTAAATCTTTGAGCTGACCTGATGCAGTCTGATGAGAAATAAAACAACGTTGAGCTATTTCCTTTACCGGTACAGCATTACGGTGATCGCATAAAAACTCAATAATTTTTCTTTGTTGCGGTGATAACCATTGCATTCTTGATTGATAATAAGGTGTTAACTCATCAAGAGTTTGCATCACAGGTTTAACCAATTCATCCAAAGAATTACGAGTTAGAAATTGGGAAAAGATAATATAAACCCGATGATTTCCCCCAGCCAAATGATGAATTGCTTTAATGCGATCCTTTCCCGTAGGCGCTTGAATAAAAGATTCTAATTCCAAGTCTTTCTGTAATTGAGCAATTTTTGTTAATAAACTCGTTGCTTCTTCAATACTTAGTTTATCTAAATACTCAGTTGCAAAGAAACCATAAAAAGCAGCATCTTTTTTCTCAACTCCATCAAATAAAATTTGAGAAGTAGCAACTATGGTAATAAAATTTTGATTTTGAATATAAGCTCGTAATTGTTTTTGTCCAATTTCCTTTAAGCCCTTAAATATTTCATCCAGATTTTCTGCTAATAATAATAAAGTGCGATCGCGAACAAACTCTTTTAAAATAATTTCTCCTTGACGCATTGCATCATCAGGAGCCATTTCGTATAAAGATTCTACTTTTGCCTGTGTTTCTTGTTGATATTCTGTTGGATATTCAATCGCTAATGCTTGGAAAATTCTCATTAATAAATCTAACCAAGAACTTACTCCCCATTCTTCCTCTTTCAACCAAGCTATTAATAACTTATTTTGTAAATCTTTCTGCGCTTTAAGGCGATGATAAATTAAAGCAATAGTATGAGTTTTTCCAATTCCTCTCATTCCTATCAAAAGACAAAAATGGTTACATTGACTCAAACTACTATCACGAATTAATTCAATTAAATCGTGAGCTAATTTATGACGTTGTACAAATATCGCCTCTAAAGCTTCTGACGACATTAGGCTAGGAGTAAAACTGGAAAGAAAACTATTATTCATTTCATTGAAATTGATAATTTAATAATAGAAAAAGGAATTATTTATTGGTCAATTTTGTAGATTTGATTGAAAAATAAAAA
>JBCCYD010000664.1:0-2648 GCA_039190385.1 Cyanobacteria bacterium P01_F01_bin.143
GCGATCTGGACATCAACGGCTGGGAGTTGCGCAAGGCACTCAATCTACTCCGCAAGCCTAACCCGGTGATGCTCGAATGGCTCTCCCAAAAATATTAAAATAATAATTATCCTGGGTGTATGTTATGACATCAGAAAAACCTTTAATTCTAGTCACTGTAGGTACTGAAAAATTTCCTTTCAATCGTCTAATGGAATGGATGGAGCGGCTGATTCAACAGAATCTGATTCAGCCAAATCAGTACGAAATTGTAGTTCAATATGGTTCTTGTACTGTGACACCCCAAGGAACCAATAATTTTTCTGTCTTACCTTCAGCAGAATTTGAAGACATTCTTGAGCAAGCTCGATTGATCATAGCCCATTGTGGAGAGGGAACTGTAGACCTCCTGTCCAAGATTAAAAAGCCTTTTGTTCTTGTGCCCCGTAGTGGTGAATATAAAGAACATGTCGATGATCATCAAATGGAACTAGCAGAAGAATTATCGAAACAAGGTGTTTCCGTCGCCAATTATTTCGAAGATTTAGCAGATTTCATCGCCAATCCTAGAGTATCTCCCATAAGTCACTCCCCAACGCAATACTACGCTCAAGTTAGTTCACTTCTAGAAGAACAATTTGAATCTCCAGCTTTTGCAAAAGACTTATCAACAGTAGCTTAATAGAAATTAATAACAAATTATATTAGTAACAAACTATGAAAATTTTACTTGTTAGTTCCAGTGGTGGTCATTTCCAAGCCATAAGAAAATTAGAATCATTTTGGGGAAAACATGAATGTTGTTGGGTTACATTCAAAACCACCTCTTCAGAAAAGGTTTTAGAGCAGAGCGGAACCAAAGTATATTGGGCTTATAGTCCGACAAATCGTAATATACCCAATCTAATTCGCAATCTTGGTCTAGCTTGGCAAGTAATTAACAAAGAATCTCCCGATTTAGTTCTTTCCACTGGCGCTGGAGTTGCAGTTCCTTTTATCTTGTTAGCCAAACTCAAAGGTATTAAAACAGCCTTTATTGAATCTTTCACTCGCGTTAAAGAATTGAGTTTATCTGCTCGTCTAGTTCTTCCTTTTATAGATGCGCTTTACGTACAATGGGAGCAATTAAAAGTCAAATATCCTCAAGCCAAATTAATTCGTCTCTAATAGTTCACAAGACAATAAAAATAAGCCGAGAACTTGCATTCTCGACTTGTATGGAAAACCAAGCATAAAAACGCTTGGTTTTATATTAGGTTTATGTTTCTAGATATCGCCAATCAAATCACTATCAAGGCTATCTAAGGGATTGATTTCAGATATTACATCAAAGGAGTCACTGTCCAAGGGCAGTTCTGAAATGTCGGAACCTAAGTCTAAAGAAAAATCTAAATCAACAGTATCAGTTGTCGGAGAAATTGCATATCCTTCAGAAGTAGCAACTCCAGAACCAGTAAAAGCATCAGGCTCTATGGGTGGTACTAGATACAAATCATTGATGAGATTTACATAACGAGAATTATTTTGTGTTTTGACTAAATATTCCTGACGATCATCATCGCGCCAAGTTTGCCATTGACTAGAACCATCAGAGTGAACCTGATTAAAGCCATGGTCTACCCTTCTCCACAAATCTTGATCTCCTCTAACAGCCCATAAGACAGCTGTTTGATCCCATGTATGATAGCCATCGGTAATCGCATTATTTGGCGTATCAAATCCTCTAAATACTTGGTGGGCATATTTTACTGGATTAGAGTTAGGAGCATGTTGAAGACTTGTCCCGCTATACATTTTATACCCAATTTCAGATCCAGAAAATACAATTCGAGTAGGCCAAGTATCGACAACTAGCCGAGTATCTTGAGGTCTATTATTGGAAAAGTTATATTCTTTTCCATTATGGGGATATTGACCTCCCATGATTACGGTTTCTTTGACTTTTTGTGCGACTAAATCTCTGCCACTCAAATCACTATGCCCGTCTGGCCCAGAATTCAAGAGACTAGCCATATTCACTAGATAACCAACACTTACATAAGTAATTGAATTATCATCTGCTGCGGCTAAAGTTGCTCTTAAGACATCGACGGCATCGGCAACTTGATCGTCATTAGGTGTATCATGGGGAAATCTGGTATGTAGACTATCAGCATACCAACTGCCATCGCCTTTCAGGCCAGAGACTTTAGTCACCCCAATAGGAATATCAGGACGATTGTAGTAAGTATTAATAGCATCGACAGTCGAAGCTGTTCTGTTAGAGTTACTATTAGAATTAGTTACTACAGCCCTTAGAGTAGCTTCTCCATTATTAGCGAAAGCATGAATCATCGCTAAGGCTGCAACATCGTCAACATCATTAGACATATCTGTGTCAAAAATGAGTTGAACTCCTGGCCCAGAATTAGAGACACTTCCTCCACCGTTACTGGGATTGTCGCCATTGTCGGGATTATCGCCATTATCAGGCTGCCCTCCGTCACCAGTAGTTATAGTATCAGATATTGCACCATTTAAACTAATATGTTCCAATTCGAAGTCAGAATCTTCAGTATTGAAACCAAAAGAATGCTGTTCTCCAGGAGCTAAATCTTCGTTGTTAGCAAAGTTCAGTACATATTCATATTTGCCATCTTGAAGGGTTTCGCTAACAATTGCCGCTTCCC
>JBCCYD010000665.1:0-2638 GCA_039190385.1 Cyanobacteria bacterium P01_F01_bin.143
AAACAAATGAAACAATAGAACCATAACTAAACTTTCGCTGCTTACGAGTTAATACATTGTCGGGGGTCTGGGGAGTACATCGTCCCCAGCAGAGGGTTTGGGGGACTGGTCCCCCAAGAGAAACTATGGCTTTTAGAGAAAACTTAAAGGCAAAATAAAATTAAATAAATTAATCTACGGACACTCAGTTTTTCTCTGCGGAATGCGGGACAAAAGGGAATAAATAAAAAGACTCATAGCCCACAACTTGCTAACGCGCGATCCCTAATTCGACAAGAATCACATACCCCACAGGGAACCTCCCCGCCCTTATAACAAGACCAAGTTTCCTCTATTGGTACCTCCAATTCGAGAGCACGTTTCACAATATCCACTTTAGAATCCTTGACCAAAGGAGCCTTCAACTCAATGCTATTTCCCTCGATCGCAGCTTTAGAAGAGAGATTTGCCAACTTTTGATAAGCAGCTAAATATTCAGGACGACAATCAGGATAACCAGAATAATCCACCGCATTAATTCCCAAATAAATAGCACTAGCATTTTTGGCCTCAGCCAGAGAAAGGGCGAGCGCGATAAAAACTGTATTGCGTCCTGGCACGTAGGTAGAAGGAATGATATCAGGTTCAACTCCATCCTGGGGAATTTCCATTGTCGTATCGGTTAAAGAAGAACCACCCCATTGAGAAAGATTAACATCGAGAATTACATGCTCTTTGATGCCTAGAAGGGGAACAAGTTTCTGGGCTGCGGCTAATTCTTTGTGATGACGCTGACCATAACGAAACGATAAGGCAATTACTTCATAGCCTTCCGCGATCGCGAGCGCGGCAACAGTCGCTGAATCTAATCCTCCAGAAAGTAAAACTACTGCTTTTTTTTGATTCATCACAAATTCTAAGTTGGTTCTAATTATTCGTTCAAGCAATCCTCATTTTAGGGTTTTTAGATAGAATTATTGTTCATTATCGATTTTTCATGAAAAAAATATTCTTACTCTTATTATTTTTACCGACTATAATTCCCACAACTGTATTAGCGAATGTGATTAGATCCGAAGAAAATACTATAACAAAAACTTCCAATATTTTCTTAACCCAAACATCTTTTAATTATCAAATTTATAATAATGTCCTGAAAAACTATGTCAGCGATCGCGGATTAGTTGATTACCAACAATTACAAAAAAATCGCCAAGAATTAGACCAATTTAATCAAGCTTTAGCTAAAGTGAATACCACAACTTATAATAGTTGGAGTGAGGCAGAGAAATTAGCATTTTTGATTAATGCCTATAATTCTTTTACCTTGCAATCGATAATTGATCAAAATCCTCTGAAGAACAGTATTAGGGATATTTCTGGAGTTTGGACAAGAAGGAAGTTTGCGATCGCAGGCCTAGAAAAAACTTTAGATAATATCGAACATGACATTATTAGAAAAGAATTTAATGAACCAAGAATTCATATGGCATTAGTTTGTGCCGCTATGAGTTGTCCAATTTTGAGAGATGAAGCTTATACTGCCGACAATTTGGATTCACAATTAGATGATCAAACCAGAAAATTTATTACTAGTTCTCAAGGATTTAAAATAGATCGCGATCGCAAAATTGTTTATCTTTCCTCTATTTTCAAATGGTTCGGTAAAGACTGGATAGCGAACTATGGAATTGACAATAAATTTACTGGAAGTAAAAAAGAACAAGCTGTCTTGAATTTTATTAGTCAATATCTCAGTTCTCAAGATCGTCAATATCTAGAACAAGGAAATTATAAAATATCTTATTTAAAGTATGACTGGTCCTTGAACAAACAATCGTAATTATCTTTCCTGCCTCGATTTTCTCAAGATTTGATTATATTGGGTTTTGCTTCTCTAAGCTACAGATACGCGATCGCGCTAGATAGAGTTTAACTAGTCATGTAGTATTCTCTTTATCAGTTTCTTTAGCTAATGCCATTTATAAATTATGATTTTTGAGTTCTTGGATCTATAACTTCAATTTCATTACACCAAATAAAATCATTAACGTTAAATGTATAAATGCTAGAAATTCCATGATTTAGCATAATAGCAATATGAAGAAGATCGAAAACTTTGCCATTGTTGACAGGATGAGTTTCAAGCAAATTCATCCAACTTTCAAATAAGTTCGGAGGATTAGATAAAAGAAGAACGTGAGACATCTGGCAAATGCGTTTTATTCTTTGCAAAGCCTCTTGTGGCGATAAGGGAATTGCTAATATAGCAGGATTAGTGAGATATGAATAGAATTCGGCCATTACTTGAGAAGATACACAAAGTTGCTCATGATTGTTGGGTCTAAATATTTCTAATGCGGTTCTATGTTGGGGTGCTTTTGTATTGGCGACATAAGCCAGAATATTTGTATCAAGATAAATTCGTTTAAATTCTATTTCCATAAAGCTGAGCTCTATTAAAAGGTTGAATTATTTCGCTCTCAAAAAATATACCATTTATGGAATCACATTCGCTCTTTGTCTCATCTTGAGAAAAAGTAGACTCTTGTTTATTTTGTTGTTTAAAGTTGTCAATTATTACTTGTATTTGTTCAATTTGCTCTAAAGTTAAGCCATCAAGGTTGATTTTTGTAGTATTTTTACCATTCATTATCAA
>JBCCYD010000666.1:0-2624 GCA_039190385.1 Cyanobacteria bacterium P01_F01_bin.143
CTATGAATAAATCTCTATACAATTCACAGTACGTATCTACACATTGAATTGTTGGTCGGGAAGGACGAGGCTTAACCATACTCTCTGTCTGGATTTCAAGCTTTTTTTTTATTTTACCTTACCTACTTTGACAGAAGAGAGATAACATAATTCAAAAAAGCGATCGCACTCACTCTGCTATTTTTATTAACAAGCATTTTTTGTAAGGTGAGCATTGCTACCGCTCACCCAACCTAACTTTTTTACCTGAATTGACGCTTGATCCATTCGATAATGAGATCTAGTAATGCGTCGGCAGAACGCTCTATTGCCCAGGCTAAAAGAGTGGCAATGATCCAAAAAATAATTTGTTCCATGAGTCTTAATTTGAATAATGTTCGACTCTTTAATATTGCTGTAATCCTTGTATTAGCTGGGTTTTGGGAAGGTGTAACTTTGGGATGACTTGTGTTTAAGTTATGTTTGTTTTGGAATTTTTATCTCACGTTTATCCAGAGAACCGATCTGGACAAGCCCAGCGACCTGTTACTGGGCAGAGACGCAGAGACGCAGAGAGGAAAGTTTCGAGTATTCTATTATCTAAATAGAATGAAAGTCTAACCGCTACAATAAACAAAAATAGTCGTGTTGAATTATGGCTCCGCGATCGCTGAAAATACAAAAAGAATATCTTGCAGAAGCTGAAAATGCTTTTATGAGGTTAGGTGTGACAAAACAAGCCTTGGCTGATCGAGTTCCGTGTAGCCGTTCTACTGTCCAGAATTTTTTCAAAAAATCTATTAAGAAAGATAATTTTATTGCTATTTGCGACATCCTAAAATTAGATTGGCAAAAAATTGCAGGTTTAAAGAAAGTTGAGGCTGACAATGTCGCCCAACGTGCAGAATCGGAAAATAATATTCAGCAATCAGCTATAGATATCAACGAGTTGGTTAATAAATTGCGTGAACAAGTCAGAAAAGATATTGAAACTCGCTGCGGCAAAATGCGAATTTTGGATATGAGTCGGCCTATTGGTTTAGGCAAGATTTATACACAGGTAAATATTCTAGAGAAAATTAGTGGACGACGACTTAAAGATATTACTGAATTAATTACCAGTTGTAGTGTAGAAGATTTTGAGCGTTTTAATTTTGGCAAAGTTACTGAAGAAAAAATTTCCGGGAAAGAAGCTGTTACCAAATATTCCAAGTTGATGATTTTGGGCAAGCCAGGAGCAGGCAAAACAACCTTTCTCAAACATTTGGTTATTCAATCTATTGGTAATTCATTCCAACAAGATTTAGTGCCATTTTTTGTGACGCTTAAAGATTTTGCTGAAGCAGACAATAAGCCAAAGCTATTTGATTATCTTAGTCAGTATATTAAAAAGCAAAATCGAGAAGATTTAGACCTGATATTACAAAAAGGAAAAGCTTTAATTTGTTTAGATGGATTGGATGAAGTTTTAGCAGCAGATAGTTCAAGAGTTATTAAAGAAATTGAAACTTTTAGTAATAAATATACTGATAATCAATATTTATTGACTTGTCGTATCGCTGCCAAAGAATATACCTTTACGCAGTTTACTGAAGTAGAAATAGCAGATTTTGATTGGCAACAAATTACAATATTTGCTAAAAATTGGTTTAAAGATAAAGCGATTAAAGCTAAAAACTTTTTGGGTCGTCTTGAAAATGATGAACCAATCAAGGAATTAGTTTCTAATCCTCTATTATTAACTTTACTCTGTATTTCTTTTGAGGAATTGGGAAATTTTCCTGCAAATCGCAAAGAATTGTATGAAGAAGGTTTGGATACATTGCTCAAAAAATGGGATGCTAAACGAGGAATTCAAAGAGACAATTTTTATAAACCATTATCGGTTGCGAAGAAGGAAGATTTATTGAGTAAAATTGCTTGGAATAGTTTTGCTCCTGGGGAATATTTCTTTAAACAAGATCAAGCCAAAAGATATATCAGTGAATATATTCGTAATTTGCCTGGAGCGAGTCTAGATGATGAAGAATTGCAGGGTGATAGTGGCATAGTTTTAAAAAATATTGAAGCGCAACATGGGTTGCTTGTAGAAAGAGCGAAAAATATTTATTCTTTTTCCCATCTCACTTTTCAGGAATATTTTGCGGCTAGGGAAATTATGATTGTTCGTCAATCTTCTGACAATGCCTTACAAGCTTTGGAAGAATTGGTTGGCCATCTTTTTGAGAAACGTTGGCGCGAGGTATTTTTACTAGCTGTTGCTCTGTCTTCCAATGCTGAGAGATTGATTTTGTTAATGAAAGAAAAAATTGATAATTCATTGGCAGATGATCAAGAATTACAAAAATATTTACAGTGGTTAAATGAAAAAACTAGAGAAGATAATATTAGCTTTCAGGCAAAAGATATTGAATCGATTCAAAAAAGCTATAAATTTTACAGCAATAAAGATCTTACTCTTTCCAGAATTTTTGATATTGGTCTAGATTTACAATATAATCTCAACTTATATATTAACCTCTTCTCTGCTCAAAATCTTTATGCCGACCCATTGGTCACAAGTTAAGGAATTAGGAAATTTGTCAAGGGGGAAGAAAAATCATGTGAAACTACCAAGCAAAGAAGAGTTGAGTAATTGTAATTGC
>JBCCYD010000667.1:0-2622 GCA_039190385.1 Cyanobacteria bacterium P01_F01_bin.143
AACGTGAGTTCGGGATAAGAAAAAGGACAGGTAGTAAGCTGAAAATAACGACAAATTCAGTAAACCTGCCCTATGTTTAGTTTAGAAGAATTATTTTGTTCTGTAGATGACTTTTGCCGTGATTTTGAACCACGCTGTCAACAGCAGTTGTTGACAGAGGGAAAATTGCGCTGTCGTAGTCGCCGATTAAGCTTGAGTGAAATCATGACCATCGAAATCGCATTTCACGCTTCTGGATATAAAAATTTCAAGACTTTCTATCTAGAACTCGTAAGCCTTTATTGGCAGACAGCTTTTCCTAATTTGGTTAGTTACCATCGGTTTGTAGAATGGCAACCAAGTACTTTAGTTCCTTTGATGGCATACCTTCGTTCTCGCTTCGGAAGCAGCACGGGAATTGGATTTATTGATTCTACCAGCATTAAAGTGTGTCACAATCGGCGCATTAGACAACATCGCGTTTTTCGAGGGAGCGCCCAAAGAGGAAAAACCTCTGTAGATTGGTTTTATGGTTTCAAATTACATCTGGCAATTAATCATCGCGGAGAATTATTAAACGTCGCTTTGACAGCGGGAAACGTTGACGACCGCAAACCAGTTAAACAATTGCTTCAAGGACAATCTGGTCAGTTTTTTGGTGACAAAGGATATATCTCGGCAAGTTTAGCCAAAGATTTGAGAGATTCCGATGTCATACTTGTGACCAAA
This sequence comes from Cyanobacteria bacterium P01_F01_bin.143, assembly GCA_039190385.1. Taxonomy (GTDB): domain Bacteria; phylum Cyanobacteriota; class Cyanobacteriia; order Cyanobacteriales; family Xenococcaceae; genus Xenococcus. Next base: position 709 of record JBCCYD010000667.1, read on the forward strand.
TTCAAAAAGAGAATGAAGAATAAACTGATGACGATGCTTGACAAGCAACTATTACGTAAAAGAGCTATGGTTGAATCTGTGATTGAACAGCTGAAAAATATTAGTCAGATAGAACACTCCCGTCATCGTTCGCCTACTAATTTTGTGGTCAATTTATTAGCTGGTTTAATTTCCTATTGCCATCGTGATAAAAAGCCCTCCATAGCAATAGATGACTTAGTTTTAGATGCTTCTGCTTAACCCGAACTCACGTTAAGTACAGGACAAAAATTGTAGTGAGTCAAGAAACTCAACATATTTAAGATCTAAATCGGTGACAATCGAACGTAAATGATCCAAACCATAACGAAAAACGCTTTTCGCTTTTCGACCATGTTTTTTTACTTTAATTGGTTGGTGTTGATGTAGCCATTCCCCTGTCTTAATTGCCCAACATAAGGCAATTGACATTAAAGCTAATAATTTGCTTAATCTTTGGACATCAGTAAAATGAGTCGATTCTAAACAAAATCCTCTGGTTTTGAAGATTCCAAACAAAGTTTCAATTCCCCATCGCTGGGCATAATCAGAGATAGCTGATGTAGCAGCATCAGGAGTAATAACAATCAGTAATTCACCATCCTCTAAACGTAAAGCACAGACATACACGAAGCGACCCCAAACCCAACGGCGACCAGATAAGATTTGAGTTTGACCTGGTTTTAGATTGGCAAAAACAATGGATGCTCTTAGTTGCTTTGTTCCATCACTGATGCGATCGCTCTTTTTGATTCTCAATCGAAACGAAATAACCGGCTCAATCAAAAGATAAGTTAGCCATTGCTTACCTATATGCGAAGCGGTATCCTTTAGGACAAATTCGCGATCGCCTGAAATATAAGCCACCTCTGCATCTGGAAAGATTTGCCTGAAACGGTCGAGTAGATCCATTCGCTCATCACTATTAGAATTACCTTTTTTGTCTAGCATTGTCCAGACCAGAGGATATGCAACGCCATTGTGTACTACTCCTAACATCAGGATATTGAAACGTGTTTGCCCGAAAGACCATTCAGTTCTATCAGTACTCAAGATCCAAGGTTGGGGGATATTCATCAAAGTTACGATTAATCTGGCTACTACTGCGTAATCTAAGTCAAAATCTCGAAAAAAACGTTGCAACCTTTTGTAATTTGATGATGTCTTGTTATTAGTCCGAAAACCTGTTGCTATCTCTGCTAGATTCACCGTTTTGACTCTGAGTAAAGCAATCAGAAACAAAGCTAAGAAACTTAGACGTGCGCCGTGCCATTCAAGATGAGGTTTTAAAGCTTGTCTCAGTAGGTTAATCTGATTCATAGGGGTTGATGAGTGCAGTGTGGTTACTGTTCATCAAACCCTTTTTCTGTATTGCTTTGCAAGTCTTTCTCTCAACTTTTGTCCTGTACAGAGCCTGTACTTAGAGAAAAAACTTAAATTCGATCTTAGTTTCCAACTTTATTTTTTTAGAGTCATCTTTTGGCAACGAGTAAATAAAGGTTTGAGGCGATGAAAGTTTCCAACTTTATTATTACTCTACAGTCTACGCTATGATATATTTTTTCTAGTTCTCTTCTAATTATTTCTAATTCATCCAGAAATATGGTGCCTTTATGGGATAATTCAAATTTGCCTGGGCGACTTTGGTTAGCTCCAGTAAAAGCCCCTTTTTCATAGCCAAACAATTCACTTTCGGCCAGGCTCTCTGGGATAGCAGCCATATTAATGGTTATTAATACCTCTTCATTCCTTTGGGAGTATCGATGTATGGCTTTGGCGACTACTTCTTTTCCAACGCCCGTCTCCCCGATTAACAAAATATCCTGGTTGAAGACCGCCACTTTCTCTATTTGTTCCCGCAAGGCTTGCATAGGAGTACTATCCCCAATAATTTCT
>JBCCYD010000668.1:0-2593 GCA_039190385.1 Cyanobacteria bacterium P01_F01_bin.143
AAGTTGTAATCATCATATAGCCCAATCCTCCTAATTGAATCAATAAGAGAATGGTGAATTGTCCCCAAAAGGAAAAATAGCTCCCAGTATCCACTACGGCTAACCCTGTAACACAGACAGCAGAGGTAGCAGTAAATAATGCCACGACAGGACGAGTCCAAGTTCCATCACTGGTGGTAAAAGGCATGAGCAGTAAGATAGTTCCGACGGTAATACAAGCCAAGAAGCCCAAGCAAATAGTCCTAGCGATCGTCATAAATAATTAGGGAATCAAAAGTTTTCAATATTTTAGCCATGGTTGGGGTGAATGCAATAGATGATATGATACAAGCTACAAGAAAATAGCTTAAATTATCTAACCATGTCAGATTCAATTATGTATCAGGAGGACGCCTATGTCGTTCTCGAAGCTGATAATCCTGAACAATTTATGACGCCAGAAGAGTTGCAAAATAAATTGAAAGATATTTTATTATCTAACAAGGTCGATATTCCTAGAGAATTAAGTAAGTTAGAATCTATGGATGAAAAAGCTAAATATCTGATGGAAAACTATTTTGAATTAGATGTAGAAGAAAATAATTTTTTACAATGGTATGTTGTTCGATTAGAAAAGTAATTTTAGTTTTTAGTTTTTAGTTTTTGGTTGATAGTTAATTGTTTCTTGATAAATTGTATTTTGTGAAGACTAAGTCCGTATGGTTACGGCTGAGTAGTTTTCTGGTTTGTTTATTAATAGTTTGGTTGCCTTTGGCGATTCCTCTTAATTTTATCTTAGCTAGCGATCGCAATTTAGCTACTATCACCATTATGAGCTTGCTCTTGGTGGACTTTATCGCATTACAAAAGTTATGGGGTAATTACATTTATCAACAGCCGAAAATTTTTGCTAGTTATGGTTTGAGTTTCAATCGACGTAATGGGATTGAACTGTTTCTTGGTCTGGCGATCGGAGTTGGCGTTTGCTGGAGTTTATTTTTTGTCGAAGCGATTTTTGGGTGGGTAAATATTAATCCTGTTGATATTTCTCTAGTAAAAATTGTCGCTGAAGGTTTACTGAGTGCTTTAGGAATTGGTTTTGCTGAAGAGTTAGTTTTTCGAGGTTGGGTCTTAAAAGAATTAGAACAAGATTTTAGTAAAAATAAATCTTTGGTCCTTAATAGTCTAATTTTTGCCGTAGCCCATTTTATAAAACCCTTGGGAGAAATAATTCGAACTTTGGTGACTTTTCCTGCTTATATTCTGTTGAGTTTGGCTTTGGTGTGGGGAAAATGGGGCAGACGCGATCGCCTGGGGATTTCTATTGGTTTACATAGTGGTTTGGTTTGGGGCTACTATATTCTTAATGTGGGTAATTTAGTAGAATATACAGAACAAGTTCCAGATTGGGTAACAGGAATTGATGGGAATCCGATCGCTGGAATTTTGGGATTAATATTTTTAGCTTGTCTCGCGGCGGCAATGAAGAAACAATCGAAATAATTTTAATTTATGTTTGAACAACAGCCCCAAGAATTACAACAGAAGGTAAAATCCTTAGCGACAGAAGCTATTCAAACAGAGAATCCTTCTGGATGGTTTGAGGAATTATACAAAGATGCCCAAGGCAATTCTCTCCTTGTCCCCTGGGCAAAAAATACCGCTCATCCCTATCTCGAAGATTGGCTAACAACTCATCAACTACCAGGAGCAAACCTTTCTGCTTTGGTAATCGGTTGTGGATTAGGAGATGACGCGGAAAGATTAGCTAATTTAGGTTATCAAGTTACAGCTTTTGATATTTCACCTACAGCTATTGCTTGGTGTAAACAGCGATTTCCCAACTCAACTGTCAAATATTTGGTAGCAGACTTGTTAGCTTTAGATGCTTCATGGAAAAATAGTTTTGATTTGGTTTATGAATGTCGCAATATTCAGGCTTTACCACTTAACATTCGTTTTCAAGTAATTAACGCGATCGCATATTTAGTAGCAAAAGAAGGTAGATTGCTGATTATCACCCGTCATCGCGATGATCATCATATTGCTCCCGAAGGCCCCCCTTGGGCACTTTCAAATGAGGAGTTATCTCAATTGACAACATTAGGATTTCAAGAAATCAATCGTAAAACTTCTGTCGTAGGCGATTTGGTGAAAATTAAACAACTACGACTCGAATACATTTCTAATTAATCATTAATAATGGAAATTGATTTAAGAAGCTTGGATTGCAACAGGCTGATAAAGAAGAGGAATTAGCTTCTCTTTTGCTATAGTTTCCATAGCATAAGTTACGCCTTCTTGGTCTGCAAAGTCAATTAAATAGGCTTCCCCATCGAAATCCATAAGCACTGTTCCTACTTGGCCTTTTCTTAGTAATATAGGTTGGTTAGTCTCCTTATCGCTTGCAAGGATATCTCTATCTATTACCACTAAATCATATTCTGGAATTTTACTCATAATCTATGTTTGGTACCATTGGTGACAACTTAAGCTGAAATAGCAGTTGTCAAGGGGATTTGAGAATTTGGCGAAAAGAAGAAATCCTCTTGATTCTTTTGTCGGTCAGGGAACGGAGCAATGATCAGTCGAACACGCGGTTTTCGGATAGATT
>JBCCYD010000669.1:0-2591 GCA_039190385.1 Cyanobacteria bacterium P01_F01_bin.143
CTACGTTCTATTGCTGCTAGGACATATAAGGATTTAGCTTTAGCGATCTCGAAAGCTTATTCCCAAGTATCTTTGAAAGATATTCGTAATTGGTTTGCCCATTCCTGTTACTGTATCTCACCATTTTGAGAAGGGCTATAGCTGCTTATAAGGACAAGGATAGAGCAATTAAAAATTCTTCGGAACTATTTGAAATTTATACTAAAAATCAACTGGATAATCCTGAGAGTCAAGGTATATATCCTCCAAATAAAAATCCTAGCAAAGAACAAACTTTGCATTATTTAGTTTGGTTAGCAAAAAAATTGGAAGCTGAAAGAGAAACAGAATTTTTAATAGAATCAATGCAGCCTACTTGGCTAGAGTCAATTAAACAAAAAATTGCTTACAGAATAGTTATTGGACTGATTTTTACATTAGCCTTCGGACTAAATGTTGGACTGATTTTCGGGCTAGCTTTTGGATTAGCTTTCGGACTAGCTTTCGGGTTGCTTGGAGTACTTACTGGAGGACTAAACGTTGGACTGAGTGGAGGATGGGTTTTTATCTTAGTTATATGTCCAGTGAACATATTAATTCATGAAATTGTGGGACTAGTTTTTAATAAAAATAGATTTAAACTTATTCCCATTAAATTAATAGAAAAAATTAGCTGGTCTTTTAGGAAATCACCTCATATGATTATTATTTTGATTGGAGGATTGATCTTTGCAATAATCAAATTGCCGAATCAGAAATCCATAGAGGGTTTAATTGAACTAGTATATTTTATTCTAATTGGAGGACTGATTTACAGTCTAATATTTGTAATGATTGCTGGTTTTAGAAGTTTAGAAATAGAAAGTAAAAACTTTCCTAATCAAGGAATTCGGAAATCTTTGAAAAATGGACTGATATTAGTACTGATATTGGTTTTAGTTGGAGGCCTAATATTCGTGCTTATAGTAGGGCTTTACGGTCTGATTTACGGGCTATTTTACGGGCTAATGTTAGGAATCATTATTGGAGGTCTTGGAAGTGCTATTCAACATTTCACTTTACGTCTTATTCTTTACCAAAATGGCAATATTCCCTGGGACTATGCAAAATTCCTCGATCATGCAGCCAAACACAGATTTCTTCAACGAGTAGGTGGTCGCTATCGGTTTATGCACGATTTACTACGAAAACATTTTGCCCAAATGCCACTTTATTGAGTAATGAGTAATAAGTAATGAGTATTGAGTAATAAGTATTATTCATCAAAAATAACAATATTCGTATAGTTTTTAAAACAACTAACTATGATTGTTTGATCATTTTTGTTAAAAGAACTAAAAGCACTAGTAAAATTATTTTGAAGTTGGTGATGTATCTTGCCAGAAAATCGACGTGAATGCATAGTTGTTCCATCGTCTAAAACTTTATAATTCCATTCTTGGAGATTAGCGGTTATTTCATTGAGTAAGTTCATGATATATTAACCCAGTAGAAGCTTTATATTTAAGCCATGCCTATAACAACCCGAGTATTCCCTTTTCTGGCAATTTACTAACAGAGCTTGAATCTTTCTGGTAATCTCAATGAATATATTTACAGAAGCATTTGAGCCGTAATGTCTAAACTAGAAAAATTTCTAAAATCTCTTCATGAAAAATATCAACCTTTAAATACAGGACAATTAGCAAGTTATATTCCTCAATTAGCTAATGCCAATCCCGACTGGTTTGCCATTAGTGTAGTTACAACAGATGGGAAAGTTTTTACAATTGGAGACGTTCAGGCAAATTTTACGATTCAATCGATCTCCAAAGTATTTCTCTATGGCATGGCATTAGAAGATTGTGGCCGAGAAGCCTTGCTAGAAAAAGTAGGGGTAGAACCGACTGGAGATCCTTTTGACTCAGTAATTCGCCTAGATGAAAACTCAAAACGGCCTGATAATCCGATGGTTAATGCTGGCGCGATCGCGACCACTAGCTTAATCAAAGGTGATCAACTGACAGAACGCCTTAATAGAATGTTGGAGATGTTTCGTCGCTATATCAACCGTGATGTTTTCATTGATGTTTCCGTATTCATGTCCGAAAAAGCAACGGGTCATCGCAACCGTGCGTTAGCTAATTTATTACTCAATTTCGGAACAATTGATCATAATATTGAGGAAATTCTGGATCTCTATTTTCAGCAATGTTCCCTAGTCGTTAACTGTCAAGATTTAGCAATGATGGCGGCAACCTTAGCTAATCGGGGTATGCAACCGATAACCAAAGAACAAGCTATTCAACCTGAATATGTCAGAGATATTTTGAGTGTGATGTATACCTGTGGAATGTACAATTATGCAGGAGAATGGTCTTATCGTGTCGGTATTCCTGCTAAAAGTGGAGTTTCTGGCGGAATTATTGGAGTAATTCCCGAAAGAGCAGGTATTGCTGTTTTTTCGCCGTTAATTGATGAGAGAGGCAATAGTGTCAGAGGATTACGAGTTTTTGAAGATTTATCTCAAGAATTCGGGTTCCATCTATTAGATGTATCGATGGGTAAATGTAATTTTACAGATTGCTTTTGATCGCAATTAAGATAAATATTGTAGGGGCGAACGGCCGTTC
>JBCCYD010000670.1:0-2575 GCA_039190385.1 Cyanobacteria bacterium P01_F01_bin.143
CTGCCAATCTCATCTCAAAAGTATGAGGTAGCCCTGCCCTACATATAACCTAAAGTGATTCTTTGTAGCAAAATATACTATTTATATATAACTTTGTGATAGGTTGAAATATTAATAAAAGTCAAAGTAATAACAATTAAATAATAGGGTAAAAAATCACGATTAAGTAGTAATTGTAATTTGTCATATCCTAATTTTATTTAAACTCATAAAAACAACCACTGAGTAATGCCAATAAAAAAATTGGAGGCAAATATTAATTAAACTCTGAAAATTTTAGATGGTCAATTTTGACCAGGAGTAATTGTGACAGAAAAACTTCTGTTCTGGGGAATTTTAGTATTTTTGTTTGCCACCCTGGGAATTGGAATCTGGGCAGCAAAACAAGTAAAAGGAGATAGTGAAAATTATCTTGTCGCGGGACGAGGATTAGTCTTACCTCTAGCCGCAGCGACTTTAATGGCACAGTCGGTAGATTCCAACGCTACTTTGGGCAATACAGATTTAGCGGCGGAATTTGGTTTCTGGGCTGGTGCATCCTTACCTATTGGCTTAGCACTCTGCTTATTTTTAACCGCTCTCTTTTTTGCCAAACCAATGAACCGTATGGGTTTGATTACCCTTCCCGATTTTTATCGAGTGAAATACAATCGCCCAACCGAAGTCGTAGCATCATTTCTTATGGTGCTGAGTTTTTCCTTTCTCTTAGCCGGGAACTTAGTGGCAGGAGGATATTTATTCCAAGCCTTTTTAGGCACAAGTTATACGGCTGGGGTCATGCTGTTGGCGATTGTGGTCTTTATTTATACAGCTAGTGGCGGGCTATTCGCCGTTGCCTATACTGATGCGATCCAAGTCGCGATCGCGTTTGTCGGTTCTTTGGGCTTACTCGTTTTTATGGCTTCTAACTTTGGTTTAGCAATCCCAGCTGGCACTGGTCCTTTGGATTTGGCTCAACTAAGTGATCCGGCTTCTGGAGCGGTAATTAACTGGGCAACTTTATTAGCCTTGGGATTAGGAGATATTGTCGCGATCGATTTTATGGCACGAATCTTTGCCGCTGAAAGTCCTGAAACTGCACAAAGAGCCTGTTTAATCGGTTGTGCAGGAACTATAATTATCGGCGTTCCTTTCTCTATGATTGCCCTCTCCGCACCACAAATTCTCGCTGATGCGGGCATTACCCCCGATGGTCCAATTCTTTACGCTCTGCTTAATGGGATTGTGCCACCTCTATTAGGATTATTGGTTATTGTGGCAATTCTTTCAGCATCTCTTTCTACCGCAGACGGAGCAATCCTGGGGACTTCTTCTGTGATTGCCCATAATATTATCGGGATTCGCCATGATGATCATAATGCAGCAGGAGACAGATTGTTATTAATTACCCGCCTGATGGCTTTTGTCATTACATCATTAGGGGTGTTATTTGCCCTGAAAGTACCGCAAACTGGAGTTTTATTACTACTCGCTTTCGATTTAGGTTTTGCCGGTCTTTTAGTTCCTCTAGCTGGAGGTCTCTATTGGCCAAAAGCAACTTGGCAAGGCGCTCTTTCTTGTATTATTCTGGGCTCTTTAACCAGATTGGTATTATTTGTGCTGATGCCAACTACATTTGGTATTGAAAATACTCTTCTGTATCTCCCTAACAATATTTTTACTCCAGATTTTGACGGTTTTCCTACTTTGATTAGTCCTTTAGTAGGATTAGCCGCATTTATTATTGTTTCTAATCTGACGGGCGGAAGTAAAGTTACTAGGCGGAGAGTTCCATCGGTAGAAAGAGAAAAGCAATTGTATCGTGGATGAAAATCAGAGATCTCTTGTAATATATCAAGTTGAAATTTTGAACAGGAGATCTCTAATATTGTTAACGATAGTAAGTAACACCACGATATTTTAAGACGATTTTCCGCTTTGATTTTAACGCTTTTAAGTGTTCAATATGTAAAGTTAAATTCCAACAAAGATCAAGTTTTTCTAATTCTTCTAAGCTCCAGCAATCTTCGATAAATTTTCTTTTATGGTCATACCAAAAAGTAATGGGATCGAAAACTGGTCTTGATTCTGATTTATGAAATAGTTGTTTGATATATTTGATCCAAGGAAATTTAGGATTTATTCTTGCTTTAAGCGAATTTCCCCGATAAACAAGATCTTTGTTGGTAATTGAAGTTGTGGGAGTTGCAAGTTTGGGGGTTTCCTCATGATATTGGACTCCCCGATAAGTTAGTTTCATCGATGTCACCTCTGTTATCCTATGGTTATGAGGCGCGTTCCTTCAGGATTGTCGATTAGCTCCTTACTTCCGTCTTTCCTCGATTGCTCTACGGAAAAGATGAACGATTTGGCAATTCTCTTTTCATCATAATCAATAATTACAGAGATGAAAAATACTTTAATAAGCATTAATTCTTGAGAATATGTCTTATCCTAGAGATTTAGTTGGTTATGGAGACAATCGATTTCATCCTCGATAGCCAGAAAATGCCAAAGTGGTCCTATTGACTTAAGGCGCAATTAATCGAGAAACTTCTAATTCTATATCTGGAAAAGCCTGGGTGTAAATCTTTCC
>JBCCYD010000671.1:0-2569 GCA_039190385.1 Cyanobacteria bacterium P01_F01_bin.143
AGTGACAAAAATTTTGCCATTAGGATGTATTAATCCAATGTCAAATCTTTTTTTAACTGTTGTTAAACAATAATAATCTTGTTGATCAGCATGCCAAAGTTTAACTTGACCGTCGCTAGTTACTGTTAGTAGGAATTGGTCATCAAAACTTTTAGATAAAGAAGCAACATTATTCTCATGTTGAATATTTTGCTTGATTGTTCCTGTTTTAAGGCACCATATCTTTGTCGTTTTATCTAAACTAGCTGTAAATAAATAATCTCCATTCTTGCTAAATTGAATTGATTGGACAGCTGCTTGATGCTCTTTTAATAATTGATAATTATCATGTTCCCATTGCCATAATTCTAGATAACCATTACGACCTCCAATAGCGATCGCTTGATTATCAGGACTAAAGACGACGGATGATGGTTTGTAGTTTTCAATGTAATAAGTTTTAATGCAAGCTCCAGTTTCTAAATTCCAGATTTTGACTGTTTGATCATTAGAAGAACTTACAAGATATTTGCCGTCAGGACTAAACGCTAAACTTTCTATCCAACCCTGATGTCCGATTAAAAGATGCTTGAGCTGTAAATCCTTGACTTGCCAAATATGAATTAATTTTCTAATATCTCCTGTAGTGATTAAATGACCATGAGGATGATAAGCTACTGTTCGCAATCCACCTAATGCTTGGACAAAGTGAACATGTTTAAAATCACAATCAGTAAAGTTAACATCTTCTAGCGATATCTGGGATAAGTCAGTTTGCCAAATAGTTAAGTCTGAAAAATCATAACTTTTAAGACTTAATCCTAAAGCGAAACAAATATCAATTAAATTTCCTGCTCCATAAACCGCCATTGGCAGACTACGTAATTTAGCTAAAATCTTTTGTCCTTGCTGTTTGATTGCTCTTTTTAAAGGAAAAGTCTGCCTAATTAAATCAGCTAATGGTTGAATAATTAAAGCTTTCTGGGTTTCTCGAACATAATCATTGACTGTGGTTTTAGTCAGAGTATAGTTACCAAGATATTCAAAATCTAAACTAATAAATTCTTCATGGATTTTCTTGATTAAATTATCTATAATATATTCCATGATTACGGGTTGTTGGCTATAACTTGCTCCTTTTATTTCTATCAGTGATCGCGATATTAAAGATTCAATAGCATTTATAATTTCTGATCTTCTTATGGGAGGAAAAATATCTGCTTCTAATTGCTCAATATTTGTCCATTCGCGATTAATAGCCAACCAATACATAATTTTATTTTCTAAAGGATTCAATCGAGATAGCTGTTCATCTAACAAACGAGAAACTTCTTGATTTACTGTGAGTTCTCGTTCTAAGAATAAATTTAAATCTCTATTAAACAAATCTCGAACAGAAGCTGCTACAAGTTTAATAGCAAGAGGACTATTATGATATTTATTAGCTAAAAGTTCTTTTTCTGCTTTAGTTCCGTTGATATTATTTTCTTCTAAAATATTTTGAGTAGCTTCAGGAGAACCTTGCAAAGTTATCGAATAAACTCCTGATTTGATTTTTTCTAATTTATTGACTTCTGGTGGTTTTTCTCGACTTGTAATTAGGACACAGCTTTGATGATTAGATTCTCCTAAGCAATGCAATAAATTACCGTAATCTTCATAACCTGGTTTATATTTGCCGACTTTGCCCGCTTGTAAAATTGTTTCAAAATTATCTAATACCAACAAACAACGAGCTGATTGTAAATGAGTTAATAATAAATTAATTGAAACTGGTAATTCTTTATTCGTAGATGAATCGGATAAAACAGTAACTAATTCCGTTAGCAAAATATCTAAGGGAGTGGCATTACGCAGCGATCGCCAAATGACTACAGGAAACTGTTTTTGCAATTCTTGAACCAGTTTAACGCTTAGAGCAGTTTTTCCAATACCACCATATCCTAAAAGAGCTATTAAACGACTATTCTGTTTAACAATAAGATCCTTAATTATTTTTATTTCGGTACTACGTCCGTAAAAGGAATCTAATGTGGGAGCAGTTCCCCAATCTAATATTTGAGATCTTTTAGATCTTAGGGCAGTAGATTGAGCTTGAATTAGCTCATCAAGCAGGAAAGGAAGATTTTTCTTCGTAACTTTCTTTTTTAGAGCTAGTGATAATACTTGCCAGGTTTCTGAGGCGACTCGTCTAATATAACTTGAGTCATAATTAATGTTTTCCGCAATTTCCTGATAACTTTTATTTTCTAAAACTTGTAAAATAATTGATTCCATTATTGGTGTTAAATTACCAGGTGGAATAATAGTTTTCAGATAGCCAATTACTTTACTAGAATCAGTCATTAAAATCATGTCAAAGTTTCTGTTTGCTGAATACAGATTAATTGACTAACTCTAAATTGGCATCTAGTGTAAGTGACTTTTTAAAATAATGTCTCAACAAAATTCTTGCGATCGCGTAAAACCATGCCCTACGCGATCGCAGATTTAGCATTATTCAATTCTTTCTCACTAATATTTGACTGTTTCCGATAGGAGCTATCCTCTTTAAGGACAATCTCAATGAATAATCAATATAATATCCCTC
>JBCCYD010000672.1:0-2536 GCA_039190385.1 Cyanobacteria bacterium P01_F01_bin.143
ATCGCCTCTCTCCCATCAAAATCAGGAGCAGCTAATAAACCAATTAAAGCCCAAGCAGACTGAGAAGCAGTACTGACTCCTTGCCCTTTCAAACGGTCATCATTATAGCTACGGCAGGTTTCTCCCCAACCACCATCAGCATTCTGACAAGCCTTTAACCAAGCCGCACCACGATTAATCCTATCTCGATATTTTTGAGAATCAAGAGCGGCTAAAGCACATAGAGCAATACTTGTTCCATAGATATAATTGACGCCCCAACGACCAAACCAACTACCATCGGTTTCTTGCTCATTAAGTAAAAACGCGATCGCTTTATCCTCTTTCTCTTTCGGTATTGGTAACCCACATAACCCAATCATTTCTAAAACTCTGGCCGTAACATCTGCGGTATTCGGGTCAATAGTTGCTTTCAAATCGCTATAGGGCAATAAGTTTAACCATTCTTGGTCATTATCAATATCAAAAGCTGCCCAGCCTCCTGCTTTGCATTGCATAGATAACATCCAATCTAAACAACGAGCGATCGCCTTTTGCTTCACTATTTCATCAGGAAGTTTCACCAAATCTAATCCCATCACTACCACCGCCGAATCATCTAGATCAGGATAAAATCGATTGTCAAATTCAAACGCCCAACCTCCAGGAGTGGCTTGGCTATTTTTTACGATCCAATCTCCATAATCTAAAATCTGTTTATCTAAAAGCCATTCCCCAGCTTTGATCAATGCAGGATGATTGCTTGACAATCCCGATTCAACAAAAGCCCGTAAACACCAGGCCGTATCCCAAACAGGAGAAATGCAAGGTTGAGTGCGATAGCTATCTTCCGTTTCGATCACGAAATTATCTAGTGCTGCCAAACCCCGTTGAATAACAGGATCATTAACATCATATTCTAAACAACGTAATCCCAACATGGAATTCAACATTGCAGGGATAATCCCGCCCCAATCTCCTGTAACTTCTTGTCTTTCAAGAATCCATTGTTCGGCCGCTTTGATTCCTTCTTCCCGAAAAGGTACTAAATTAAAATTTTCTCCTAGTTTAAAAAGATAATCGAGTCCAATGAATACATCTGTCCAGTCATTATTTTGCGGCAACTCGTAGCGAACATTATCTATGCCTTCAGTATATAATTCGTCCAAGTTAATCTCAGGATTGACATCAAAAACAGGTTTTTTATCGAAAACGATTAACAAGGGAACCGTACTGCCCCGCGCCCAACTCGACATTTCATAAATCGTAAAGGGCGATTCTTCTGGTAACAACATCACCCAAGCCGGAAGTGAAGGAATTCCATCCCAGCCATAACAACCAATCAGGGCTAAATGGAGTTTGGTAAAGATTCGAGATTTACTAATACCACCATGTTGCAAAATAAATTTTTTCGCTTTGATTAGAGCTGGATCTTCTTTGGGCACACCTAGCAAACGTAACGCCATATAGGCTTCAATTGAAACACTAAGTTCTCCTCCGTCGCCATAGAATAGTTCCCAACCACCATGCTCTCGTTGCTGCGATCGCAGATAACTAGCGGCTTTCTCTAAAGGGCGATCGCCATCAGTTCCCCAAATCTTATGCAACAAGACCATTTCTGAGGTGATACTGACATTTGATTCCAATTCTGCCCACCAATAACCATCGGGATATTGAATTGAGAATAAATATTCTTGACTAAGAGCGATCGCTTTTTGAACTTTATCTACTTCTAGTTGAAGTGTCATAAATAGTGGCTAATTGCTAATGGCTAATTGCTAATGGAAAAATCCAATTATCAGTTTAATCATTTTATGAACCTAGCTGGATCTTGAAATTCGCCATTGACTTTGATTCTAAAATCAAGATGTGCTCCTGAAGACCAACCAGAACTACCGACTTGGGCAATCTCCTGATTTTGCCAAACCTTTGTTCCCTCGGTGATTTTAATAGAATTATTTAATAAATGACCATAGGTCGCGATCGCGCCATTTCCATGATCGATTTCAATTCGATTGCCAAACTGTTGACCACAGGATATATTGCGAAAATCAGCACAACCAGATACCACCTTGGTCACAATTCCATCCCCCGCAGCAACTACAGGAGATCCCAAAGGTGCACCATAATCGATTCCCTGATGAAACTGTCTTTGACCACTGAAAGGTCTCACTCGCCAACCGAAAGAACTAGTAATCTGTTTAGTCTCTGGGGCAGGATTAACTAAGCTTAGTTGATTAGAAAATGTATTCCCTTCAATCGAATTGACAATCAAATTACTACGATTCACTTTCGGATAATAAAATTGTTTATGGTTCTTGTTTAAAGATTTTTCCGATTGTAATGTCAGTTTTTCTTGTCTAATATCAGTCGTTGATATTTCTGTGGTTGCGATCGCAAACTTAGGAAGAAATAAACTATTAACCTGTTCTAACAAGTAGGATTCAAATTTAATTTGACCCGCAGCTTGAACGGAGAAAAAACTGTCTTGCTCAGAATCAATACCATTGGGGATCAGCGAATTTTGTATTACTAAGGATTGAGATTTAGATCTCGA
>JBCCYD010000673.1:0-2511 GCA_039190385.1 Cyanobacteria bacterium P01_F01_bin.143
AATAGATTGCCTCTCGTCGATCCCCTCGGCTCATCACATGGTAGATGGCTCCTTCATACTCTATTCGTGGTTGTCTTGGCATCTAAACATAGGATATGTATCACAAGTTAGTTGTCAATAGCAAGGTCTGACCCCTTTTTTAAAGCGCAAAGACATCCCCCTAACTAAACCAAATTGGTTTTCCAATTCTCAAATACAGATGGTCGTTAACGACTTAAACTTTGGCTTTTTTTAATGTCAGGCCCTTGCCTATGATTCATTCGGTGCTACTTTGTGCTGCTTGTATGCTTTTTCTCTATTTTATGAAATCATTTCAGGTCTGGTTCCTGAACCATCTCTCTACTCAAGTTCAAATCGTCATCCAACGCCATCCTAAAATCTCATCAACCCGAAGCCCAGAATTAATTTCTTAGCGATTTTTTTCACCAAATTAAATGGGAAATAATTTTTCGAAACTACACCTCTTGCAGGCTCTAATCTGTTACTTATATTTCAAATTATACCAATTACCAACTAATTCTAAAACTAATAAATTCAAACTCATCCGTGAAATCAATCAAACCAGCCTCTTCTCCTCCCCAACCCCAATAACATGAAAAGTAGACAGCTTTGCCTAATTCTGACTCGGTGAGTTTGATTAATTTTGCGTCTCTTAGAAAAGTAGTTTTAATCTTACCATCAGAATCAATATAACTAGGTAGCATGAGTCTCCTCCATAAAATATCATTGTCTTTCTTTAGCTCAATAACAGGGCAGTCTCTGTCAGATAAATTGTATAGATTTAGTTGAACATTATCTGCTAAACTCAATATAGAGCTTGGAGCAGATTGTATTGGACGCTTGTAGATTTGGCCCTGATAAGGTCCTCGCAATGTGCTCTCCCAATACTTTGAAGCAGTAAAGAACTTAGGAACTAGCCATATTAATAACAATAAAACTAAAACCGTTACAGCAAAATATAATTTGTTCATTTTCTTCACTTATCAAATTAATATGCAACCTTAGCTATAACCAAATTATTGATGTCAATTCTTAGTTATCTAATAGAAAGAGTAAATATTTTTTAGGCCTATTCGGAATACCACCATCATTAAACTCCTTGGTACATGCTTGTTCACAACAACTATCAGAGCTACTGGAAAGTTTTCTACCGAC
Source organism: Cyanobacteria bacterium P01_F01_bin.143 (assembly GCA_039190385.1). Classification (GTDB taxonomy): domain Bacteria; phylum Cyanobacteriota; class Cyanobacteriia; order Cyanobacteriales; family Xenococcaceae; genus Xenococcus. The sequence continues at coordinate 1,156 of JBCCYD010000673.1, forward strand.
TTTATTAGCTATTCTATCCCATGGATCAGATAAAGTTGTACGAGGATCTTGCCACCAAGGATCTTGAAACCAGTCTCCAGCAATTATTGCTGTAATGATACCACCTTTACACTCTCTTGATATCCTACAACTAACCAGACAATGATCCCACCTCCTAGAAGGATCAAGCTTACCGAAAGGGTTAGCTTTTAAGTGCTTAGACTGTACTTCATTCGCTATCCTTTGAGCACATTCTTTCATGTTAGCTGTCCCCTTGCATGCAACGGAACACATCGTATTATTGATTCGCAGGAGGTACTGTAAAGAGGGTGCTACTGTATACACTATGGACTACATTATCTTTAAAGTTAACATTAAGTTCTTTACCACCTACTAATGGCTCATCGTAAAAAACATATATATATATTTCATCCCAGGGCTTAGCACCTTCAAATTGATTAACAATACTTTGAGGTTCACCTAGTTTTTCTAAAACAAAATCTTTATAAACACCCTCAACGATTAATACAGAAGCTTGCTGATAACTAATATTGACAGATTGTTTTGAGTCATATGAACACGAAATCATCACATAACAAAAAAGCAACGAAATAGAAAATATTTTTACAAATTCACCAAACATAAAACACTAAAATTACTTATTGCAGGCCTGTTTTTGGATAGCTACATAATCGGTAGATATCAAGACTTTTGAACATTCACCGGATGACCAACCGGCTGATTTAACAACTAGGGACCCTTTGCCAAATATTACATTACAACATGCACAACATCCTGGTTTCAGAATAGGTTGCTTTTTAGCACAAAGATTTCTAGCTATCTCGCTCTGCAATGAAACAATATCACGCCCTTTCATCAAGCCCTTTAATATCTTACCTGTACCATCTATTAGATGCTGGGGAGGAAGTTCCATTTCTCTCTCAATTTTCTTGCGGTTAGGTATGTATGGAATATTCTGGACATTAAGTGGTCCGGAAGGTCTATTAATTGTTCCCCCTCTACCACTACCATGGCCAGAATTTCCTCCTATTCTGCGGCCATCTGGATCAGTAAATCTAACTGGATTACTCGCAACATATCTATAAAGGCCCGGTCCTTCCGGAAGCATTTCTGGATTGGGTATAGGATCTCTTGATAGCCATCTGCCGGTTTTAGCGTCGTAGGCTCTATACAAAGCCAGATGAAGGCCTGTTGGTTGGTGGTAATAATGACCGGTGTAAAGAAAATCACTATCGCTAGGGCTTCCGCTAAGCGCGGTTACATTTCCATAAGGATCGTAGTCGTATCTGGCTAAAACGGTTACGCCATCCTCTGCAATGACTTCACGAATCGATCCCAAGTGATCGCGGGTGTAAT
>JBCCYD010000674.1:0-2488 GCA_039190385.1 Cyanobacteria bacterium P01_F01_bin.143
AGCAACGCCTAAAGACATAAAACCAGGAAGCAGAGATATCAGGTTCATCAGATAAATCTCTAACTTGAGGGTGAGCAACGCCTAAAGACATAAAACCAGGAAGCAGAATATCTAGATTATAAATACGATCATCAGTAGAACGATGTGAGCAACGCCTGAAGACATAAAACCAAGAAGCAGGGCAGACCCCACAGTCCTTACTAGACAATAAATAGCTCGTAGGTAATTTTACAAGCATCTGTTCCAAAACACTGCTAAATTAGCTCACCTTTATATTTTACTTTCCCAATCAAATTCTTGAACCCATTGATTTACAAAGCTTTAAGCAAAATTCAACCACCTCCAAGAGATATAAAATCTCTAAATCATTTATTATCACTGGGTTACAGCCATTTTCTTCATCCAAAACTTTCAAAAACTTAGAGATGCTTGCGAAAATCTTGTTGAATCAAAGTCCATGACGAATCAGGAGGAACATCTACAGAGAGTTTTTTCAAAGAATAACGTAACCATCTAGTTCCCTTTGAACCAACATGGTCAACCCAATATGGTAAAGTCATTATCCCTTCTGAATCTTGAACTAACCACCATTGACAGTAACTAATATGTCTTTCAGAAGTTAACTTAACCGAATTAACTAAATCACTACTCTCTCCTAAATACAAGCAACCAAAACGTCTTACCAAAGAAGGATTACTTTTTGCTTGATAAATTCTATCTGCTAGATTTGGCTCAACTTCCTCCATTTCCGAATCTATCCAGACTACAAATCTAATATCAGTTAAAATTTCTTGATGTTCAGGGATGCTATTTCTTGAATCACTATAATCTTTGACCTTAAAACGTCTTATTTTTCTCAATATCTGAGACTTTTGTGGTTGGGAAATCATCGCTATTGCTAGCTTGACTCCACAATGCTGTCTTGAATCCGTTTCACCGACAAAAGACAGTAACATGCCATAAACCGTTGATGGAGGAGGAACTGGATAAGTTTGACCATATTCCCTATTTCTAGAGTTCCGAAATGTGGCACAAGGAACATCAATATATAAAGCAACTGAATTCATTTATTTGTTATTGGTTCGGATATATCTAAATCTCTAGCAATCACTCTTTTTAGCTCACTAATAGTTTGTTTTCTGCCTGGAAAAATATGAGCCTTCTCAAGTTTAAAGTTTTTGGCAATTTCTCCCCCAATCCATAATTCATCTGGATCAATATCTTTCGTTTCTACAGATTCAATTAATTTAGGTGATATTGTAGGTTCTGCATATATTCCTGGTCTAGTTTCTAGTTGCTCAAAACAATAAAAAATATCTGGTGAACTATCTTGTGTCCAACGAAAAACAATACTTTCAGGTGAAAAATTGTAGCAAAATACATTATTATGCCCTCCTACCTTGCGGATAGACATTAATCCATCTAACACTTGAAAGATTCGAGATTTTTCTATGACATGATTGCAATCTAAACCAAACACATATTGATAACGAGTATTATGAAATTCAATAAAATGTAGTGAAGTGCGATCTTTTTCTCCACTTTTGGAGTTAAAAGTTACTCCTCCATCAAAAGGAGTTAGGGAAAATGCACGGTTAACTCCCAATGCTCCTAATCTCTGTATAGAATTACGTTTGGACTGTTTTTCGGGACTTTTCTTCTTTTTTCCTGAATTATCATCTTCAGGAATTTTTTCTACAACTTCTTTCTTTGCTGCTTCAGGATTTAGATAGCCCAAAACATCATCATCAATAAATCTAAATGGATCATATTTTTTATCTTGCAGGGTATTTTTGAATTCTTCTGGATTCCAATTACGATTAACGGGATAACCTTGTTGTTGCCAGTAATAGCGCAATGACCAGCGAATTGCATCACTATTAACTACTGAATGAATTTTATTATGCCACTTGGCTTTTTGTAGAGGGCTCACGTTACCTTTTCTTTGTCCATGATTCAAGGATGCTGAACCATAATGAGTCATCAAAGTGCCAAATAAATAGTACATAAATTCATGGATTGACTTAATTTACAAGTTTTGATTATTGCCAAGATTACAGTTTAATCTTCTTCAATATTTGCTTCTATTTCCTGAAAAACTTCTGTTATTGGTTGTTTGTACAATAATAAAATTGCTGCTTGAGGATTAATTCTAACTAAAACATTCCAAAACTTAATTGGTACATTACGCAGGGAAAACTTTCGCGGTTTATAACTAGCCAGCGCAATCAAGGCTAAGTTTCTAGTTTTGCGCCAAGCTATTTCATTGACAATCAGGGGTAAAATTTCTTCCCACTGTTCGTACAAAGCAGCATTCAGACCTGCTCTGGCTAAGAAATCAGATAAAAAGTCTTCTAGGGATTGTTGATCGTAACATCGGCTTAATTCACCTCTTATTTTTTCATATTCCTTTTCTATTCTCGGTACTTCTCCTTTTTTAGTTCGACCGTAAATCTTAGCGTAGATTTTTCTTAAAGCTTCGTGAAAA
>JBCCYD010000675.1:0-2486 GCA_039190385.1 Cyanobacteria bacterium P01_F01_bin.143
AATGGTTTTAGCGGTAATCTTCATCTGTATTAGAGGATTTGCTGGAACTACGGTTTTATAGAGATAACTATCAAAAGTCAATTTTTGAACATCTATATCTCCACACATTTCGACAAAAGCTTCACGAGTTGCATCAGAGCGATAGAAGACTTTTTGCAGAATATCTAACACAAGATAAGTTGCCCCGTATTTTTTATTCCATTTTTTCAAGAAGCCTTTAAGCTCTCTCTCGGTCGGCAGTTTAGCGCCATTTTCGGAAGCTTCGACAATAGTTTCGGCACACATTCTCGCAGATTTAGCAGCGAAGTAAATGCCTTCCCCGGAAGATTTGGTCACAGTTCCTAGGGCATCACCTACTAAAACTACTCTGCCACGAATTGGACGAGGTCTGGGATGTTCGGGAATTGGATGGGCTTCTACTTTGATAATTTCTCCACCTTCTAGTTTACGAGCTGCGCGAGCACGAATCCCAGCTTGAAGATTTTTGATAGTTGCTTGATGAGCTTTCATGGTTCCAGTGCCCACTGCCACATGATCAAATTTGGGGAACACCCAACCATAGAAGTCTGTAGAAACATCGTTTCCGACATACATTTCTGCCAAGTCTTCGTAATATGCCATCTTATCTTCAGGCAAGCGAATTCGCTCTTGAAATGCGATCGCGTAGTTATAATCTCCCGCATCAATAGCTTTAGCAATTCGAGAATTGGCTCCATCAGCACCAATTACCACATCGACTTTTAGGGTTTTTCTTTCTCCTTTGCTCCCACCATTAGAATTATCTGAATAATGAAGCGTGTAAGGATCTTTTTCGTTGGTGGGGATATCTAATTGAAAAACAGTCCCGTTGATTAAATTCGCACCTAACTTAGCAGCGCGATCGCGCAGAAAGCCATCTAAAACCTCGCGACGACACATGCCAATATATTCGTCGTCTTTCAGTGTATGGCCAATATTCACCTCTACATTAGACGGGGAGATCATCTTCATTTTTTTTACCCGACGGTCAATGATCTCTGGAGGTAAGTCAAACTCATCCACCATACAAAGAGGAATCGCCCCACCACAAGGTTTGGCGTTATCTAATTTTCTTTCAAATAGAAACGTTTCAATACCAGCTTTTGCTAAAATTTCGGCTGCGGATGAACCAGCAGGACCCGAGCCAACAACTGCAACCCTAATTCCCAAGGTCTTTCTCCTATAAAATATCTTCTTAAGCTACGGATCGGATAGTACCATGTAGTCTGACCCAATAACGCAAAATCGCCTGGGTTAGTCAAAAGTTGCAATAGAGCTTAACAACTAACTTAATAAAAGTTAATTTTTTGTGAGTGATAACTGTGATTCTTAATACAGAATCGTTAAAAATAATTTCAATTCTCTGAAAAATTTGGGTCTTCCTTTCTTGCCTCTTCGAGCCAACCACTAAACTTCTCTTGGTTTTTTTTGACCCAGTCTTCCGCATGGCGACGAATATCTTTTGAACTATTTTCTCCATCTTGTACAAGTTTTTGTTGAGCATTAATATCTTCAAGAGGAATTGCAATCATCTCAAACAGACGTTTTGCAGTGGGATTAGCAGTCAAAAAATTCTTATTTGCCAAGACGCGCACTCTATCGACTGCAATGCCTAAATTTTTGCCATCGGCCACCGTATCTTGTTCCGAAACTGCTCCTTGTTCTTGAGGTAGAGAAGTGAAAGGCACTTCTAGCCAGATCACTTCTTGATCTTGTTCTAAGGCTATGGGTACCCAACTAGGAGTGTAAACGTAATAAAGAACGGCTTCTCCTTGTTGTTGGCGAGCTATCACATCTGCCATCAAAGTATCATAATTGCCCTGATCATGTGCAACGGTATCTCTTAGTCCGTAGACATCCAAGTGATGCTCAATGACCAATTCACAACCCCAACCAGGATTGCAACCTGTTAAATTTGCTTTGCCATCTCCATCTGAGTCAAACAGCTGGGCAATTTGGGGATTTTTAAGTTGGTCTAAGCTAGATATTTTATATTTATCAGCCGTTTTTTTGTCAATTTGATAGCCTTGTAATGTATCGGCAATAACAGTCCCCACGCGCTGAAATTGTTCTTCCCCGCCGTTTTCGATGAAAAATTTGTTATGGAGTTTTTCCCAATGATTGCTGTAGAAATCTAAGTCTCCGTTACTTACCGCAACATGGACTATCGGAACATCAAGTTGTTTGATTGGTTGAGTTTGATACCCGAGCTCTTCTAGTGCAATGTTAATTACTTCAGTTATAAATACTCCATAAGTTGAAACTCCAGTCCCGGAACTCACTTTAATATTTTTATCTAAGGTTTGTTTCTCAGCTGGTTCAATAGTGGATTTGATAGTTGGCTGACAAGCTATTAAAAATGTTAATAAAAATAATAAAAGTATCTGTAAGGATTGTTTTTTCGCTTGTAGTTTAATTTCCATTTTTCCATTAATCTTAGCTTTTATTTTGCCTTTGAGGTGTTACCT
>JBCCYD010000676.1:0-2480 GCA_039190385.1 Cyanobacteria bacterium P01_F01_bin.143
CGAATCGGGAATTAGAAATAAGCTAAAAAGAGCTTAAAATACTGAAAATATCTCATCCCAAGGCTCCCCACCAACTTCTAATCCCGCCAGACAGCTACTAGCCTTCACAATAGTTTTTCCCCGATCTTGCAACTGTAACCACAACTTTCCTTGGGTTGTATCCCTACAATTGAGTACTAAACCTTTGGCTGTAGGAGTGCGCACATAGGTTCCAGATAAATTGGTAGTCCCAATTAAAGTGACTTCCAAATTACCCTTAATTCCTTTCATTCGCCATTCTCCCCAGGGTTTAACTTGCCAAGTAACTTGAGAATTGGTCGGGCTAAACTCATAAAATTTTCCTTGATAATGAATGCCGATCATACCGACTAACTCTGACCACCATAAGACCTTTCTCACTGCACCTATGGCAGTTAGTGCCAGATTAGATTTTTGCGCGAAACTATTACAATTTATCCAAAACCATTTTTCGGGAAAGGAAGTTCCCCAATTTTTCTCACTATAGGCAGGCGCATCGGTAAATTGATATTTTTTGCCGTGCCATTCTATCCAGCCCGTTGCTAAACCATGAGCCATGAGAATTTGCCATCCCGGATCAAAGACAGGTAAATAGGATAGCCAACCTGCCGTCGCTTGTTGAGGATTGCCCCAACCATAAATAGGTTTAATTCGATATTCCCAGCGACAAGATTGTTGATTACTAGGATCACAAATATAGCCTTTGTTAGAATTCGCAGTTACTTGATATCCTTGCTGCTTCTGATTCCTGGTTTTGCTCCAATGTCTAATATCTAGGGAATTACGACTTGCCCAAAATTGTTGAACATCAGGCAACGTCCGACTCATATAGACTTCGTCAATGCCTAAAATTTGTACTGCCCCACCACTATTGGGTTGTCCTCCAATGGGATCAGCGATCGAATACATAAAGGCAAAAGTCTGGGCAATTTCGGGTAAAGTAACTCGAAAATACCAACCCTCAAAATAGCTTTTTGTGATGCTATCCCAGTGATAACCGCTATGGGGAGTTTGTAATTTTTGTTCCATCTGCTGGAAAAAAGTTTGCAAAATATTGAATATTATTTTGGTGGGTAAGACCTTGCTCTATGGTGTTAACTACTTTTAAAGCCATTGAGTTTCAAAAGAATCTTGACCGTCACCATAAACCAAATCTCCATAGGATTGCCAAAGAGATTGTTCAGCTTGGTTTAGTTTTGGATTATTTAGTACTTGAAGATTTTCTTCCAATTGAACTACGGTCTTTGGTGAAGTCAAAGCCATTCTTACTGCATTATTGGTGAGCGCATATCGATAACAATCTGCTGCTGTGGGGATTTGTCCTGACCAATTTGGGTGACCTTCCAATAATGAGCCCCAACGAGTACAAGTAAATGCGATTACTGGAATACCATCAGTTTGGGCAGCGGGGAGTACGCTTTGTTCAGCTTTCCGATGAGCCATATTATAACGATGCATTAATAGCTCACAAGCTCCTGATTCAATCAATTTAATCGCGATAGAGCGGTTGTGAACTGTCACTCCCACATAACGAATTAATCCTTGTTCTTTCCAATAATGGAGTTCATCGAGTATCGCTTGTATTTGAGCAAGATCATCAGCAGGAGATACATATTCGAGAAAGAACAAATCGATAACATCAATATTGAGACGGTGACGTACACGCTCTAAGTATTGCTTTAGTTCGTTATGATCTCTATGTTCGCTACCAGTTGCAACTAAGATTTCCTCTCGCGCTTCTTTCAATAAGGGTTTTAATCCCTGAAGGAAACTTTCGCATGAAAGATTGTAGAAGAAAAAGTAATTGACTCCTGCGTTAAAAGCAGTCTGTATGCAGTTGATATCCATTGACTGATTGCCACCTAAGCCGAGAATGCTTGCTGGCGAATGGGAAAGAGTTGTTAGTTCTATCACAGGCTAGAAAACCGATTCAGTATTGTAACTAAATTACCAAATCAATGGAAAGACAATAAAGCTTTTCACTCTCGAAAAACTTTATCAGTATTTGATTTAATGTCAATATAAACTCTTGATGCTTGAATCGTTTTCATCCCTACTTACTCACTCAACTTTTTTTTGATTATAGGCTTTTTATTTTTGCTTTTAGTACAATCCTTTATTTCATCAAGAAATTCTGGATACTTAGTTTCGACAAATTTTATGATTTCTTGTTCTTCTTTTGTGTTTACCTTTCTGATTAGCGTATCAAACACATGAAATTTGACCTCACTTACTCTTTCATCTCTTTCAAGTGACTTATATAACTCCCAACAAATATTATTAGGAGTATATTTAATTAATAGATTGCAAGTATATGAACTATGATCGATTTTTCTATTACACATTTCTTCGTGTAGATACATAGCTTTATCATAAGCTTCTTTTTTATCGATTTTTGATTTATTTATTTTAGTAAATAATTGCTCGTATATATCCAATTGAGGAGCAATCATTCTCTTTAA
>JBCCYD010000677.1:0-2478 GCA_039190385.1 Cyanobacteria bacterium P01_F01_bin.143
AATTAGCTTTTCTTGGCATTGCTTTTATCGATTAACATTTCTCCTAATTATAAGTTGTTTTTCGTTATCGGATTTAGTATTACTGCTTCTGTTTGATTATCATAATTAACAAACTGACTGAGTAAAACTAAATCTAAATTTGGTAAAAATTCACTACAATCAATTTTTTGATACTTTTCTTCTTTTAGACGATATAGGATAAATTGATCATATTTTGCCAGAACCAAACTTCTGGAACACCCAATCCTTGGTAAACAGATAATTTGTCTATTCCTCCACTAGTTATCGCAACTTCGATCGCGATATAAGGAACATCTCTTAATTCTCCCAAACAGTAACATTCATCTGGTTCCAATCCTCTTTGTTTTGCTTCTTTGCGGAAAGTTGTGTTTCCATAACCATTGAGAGTAATCCTTTTTTCCACAGCATACATTTCCAGCAAACGAGCAATAATTTTTTTGAGTCGTTCATGTTCTGAAGATGTACCCATAATTTCTAATGTTCCCTCAAGAAAAGTCATCCGCAACCCAGGGAATTTATCCATAGATAGGTTAACTAAACTGTTGTAGTCTTCCCAGGTGACATTGTAGAGAGTGATTTTCTCTTCTGGTTGGGGTAACTCAGAGCGCTCTAGAAGTTCCATAAATATATGTTTTTTCTATTCATCACTTAAATTTTGACTACTCCTCGCCTCTAAAGAGGCGAGGATTCTAAATTGATACTTCGAGAAGGGTTAAAACCACTTCTTGAAGCAGACTTAGCTGACCACAAAAAAAATTTGTGGGGACGAGTCAAAACGCCCCTAGTCACTCGTTTGAGACTTACAGTTCTCAGCATGCTCAAAGTTGTGGTTACCTTACGGATGATATTAGCTGCTCCGTTACAGTCGGCATTGATATACCAGTTGTTAGCTGTTCTATACAACCCACGTTTAGTTCTTTTTCCTGACGGCTTCCAATCCTTGGGTTTTTCACCATATGTTGGCAGATGGTCACCATCTAAAAAACTAGCTTTGCTTGTATAGCTTTCTTCAGTCTCAAGGAACTGAATATTATATTGCTCGCATAATTGAGCAATTCTGTTTTTGAGTCGTGCGGTAGGGATAGGAACGAACTCAGAATTATTTTTCTTGCCTATATTGATTGAATCTTTGTTTCTTTTGTTCCAACCAAAAACAATAGTACCTATATTGTTTTCTAGGCAATGATTAATTACTATTCTTGCTGCTTTATTAATAGCATCACGCATCTGTCGATTACGTTTTTCTGTAATAGCTGCTAATTTATCATTCCAAAATCCTTGAGGCTTATTATCTTTAATAGTTGACAGTTGCTTGTTATACCAACGATTCATTGATTTAACTTGTCTGCCATCAATAATAAAGCTAGTTTCTACGTTAGATATACAAGTCAGCCAATTATCTAGTCCGGGATCAATTCCTAATATATTGCTAGAGGATAAATTAAGGTTTTCGATATCTTTTTTATAAACAAACTCGAAGTAAAAGCATTTATTTCTAGGAAGAATTCTTAATTCTTTGATCTTGGCAAAATTTAGATTGCTGGGCATGAAAATTAAAAAACTGTCTAAGCCAAACTAACGCTTACAAGTCTTGCCTAGAGGGACTCTTATCTGATTCCCTTTAAGCTTTAGCGCTTGCTTAGGATAGCTAACAACAGCTAACCCACCTTTCTTTCTATAGTTAGGTATTCTTGGTCTATCTAGTATTTTTCCTTGTTGATACGCCCTAACTAATCCATAGTATGACTTAAATGATTCAGCAACAGAGAGTAGAGTTTGCTGCGCTGCTTGTGAGTGCAGAACTTTGTAGTGATTATTATTTTTGTAGAGAGCAATTAAGTCAAATTTACCTATCCCTTTTTTGGCTTTAAAATACAGTTGTCTAGCATAATAGATCCCCATATTTGTTAACTTATGGGACTCTTCACAAAGAAAAGTCAATATGTTGATTAATTCGTTATCTTTTTTTATTAGAACTTGCTGGCAACCGTACATATAAACCTCGTGCGTGCATGATCATTGTACAATGGCATTGTCCTTTGATCATGACTGACTAAAGTTCTTTTTTGATGAGCTGCTAATTCTAGAACTTTATCGTCTTTTAATCCTCTTAGATTAGCATCATTAGCCGTTTGAAAATCAATTTCCGAATTAATCCTAATTACGGCATTAACAATGTTTTGATTCAAATCAGCATCTGCTTGGAATTTTATTGTCATGCAGACACCTGACGAGCATTATTAATTTTTTCGATAATTAATTGATTATCTTGTAAACTTGCTTCTCTTTGTTGCTGAAAAAGTAATTCCCCCTCTTGAAGATAATTATCAATTTCAGTTTGATTTGCTAGATAATATGTTATTGCCCTATAAATTTGTTCAATCTTTTCCTGTTTTAACCCTTGAACAAATTTATAGGGCAATAACATATTATCTAGCAAATCAAACTGAAATTGAT
>JBCCYD010000678.1:0-2477 GCA_039190385.1 Cyanobacteria bacterium P01_F01_bin.143
CCTCTAGAAGATATTGCTGAATCTATGAGAACTTATCGAACTTATGAAAAGCTAACCCTATAGACAACTTATTGTAATCTACCACTTACAAATAAAACCTATCTAACCCCTCAAAAGTTGTCATCTTCAACTATTTCTCGAGTATATTATGGATTAAAAGTCGTTTTCCTTTTTGGTTAATGAGTTCTATCTCGACAGGCAATTCCCAGTATTTAACTATCTCAACGGCACGATTGTAATAGATAACAGCAGAGTTTGATTTCTTTATAAGAACACATTTAGGTGGATAGCCTGTCATTCTAGAATAATGTAGTGCTTGCCCAATACATTCATAGACTTTACCCGTCGCCCAGTCCCATTCCTCAGCATGCGTATCAGTCCAGCAATCTATACGAGTATTGTCGGGTAATTGATGCTCAATGATGCCCTTACAGAATAAATCGACTATTTCTGTTTCGCTAAGTGCGTATAAATTACTAGTTGCACATAACAAGATTAGATAAATAATAAATTTCATTATTTATTTTTTTTGAGCGTTTCCCTTTGACGTTGAAATTCAGTTAATAAATAGCTTTCTGTTTGCGTCAACTTATCATATTTTTCTTTCGCAAGTAGTTTTGCTATTTCATTATCAAGCACTGCGCGTCTTGACTCCCCTTTGGGTTCATATCGCTGATCTGCCCAGGCAATTACAGTGCCGCTACTAGCGAGGATTGCTGTAAAAATTATCTCATATATATACTCGGACATTAATTCGACAATCATTTCTTATCACCGCCTTTATTAATCGCATATCGAATAGCACTCATATTCTGCTCGTCTATATTCAGCTGATCATACCAGCCTTTACAGGTCGCCCAATCAACTAGATTTTTATCGCAGGCTCGATCAACCATCTTGCGCATTGATTGTCGCTCTGATTTGGTTTCGTATAGTGTTGCTAGCATGACAATTACGCATAATAAAAATACATTCAAAGGCTTCATATCATCCCTTTACAGGCACTTCGCCAAGAAGTTTTCCGGTTAGCAATTCTAGCTTTGCATTTTCTTCAAAATCTCCAGGCGTATATTCATTGGATGGTTTTGATTCATCAAGAAACCCAAGCTCTTGATAGATATGTGCAACAAGCTCAGAGCAGAAGACAGAAGAAAGATCTTCTTTGTTTTCACTAATAGGTAACAAATCCCATGACGAGTTTGCGAGCTGCCATAGTGATTCTTCATATTCACGACCATGAAGCTGATTAATAATATTTTTTACTTTTTCCTCGAAAGCATCACTTCGGCTGACATTCAACGGTCTTACTGCAATCTTGCCGTTATAGCTATTAATCCTGTCTTTATAAGAAACCAATTGAACGCCGCCACGACGCTTACCCGTTAATGAATCTCTAACATTTGATAACGTGGTTGATTCAAATATCATCGGCTCCTCATGAACATCAGGGTCGTTTACAACCATTCCTACATGAGACCAATTACTTTTAGTTGAGAATTTAATCGCCCAACTAAAAAAACCTTTCCCATGAAATAAGACAATATCGCCCGTCTTCAACTGCATTGGTTGAAACATTAAAAAGCTCCTGGATTTAATTTAAGTGGTGGTTTCTATTGAGTGTGTGTAAACGTCAATCACGCGCCGCATCCATCCGAGTCCGAATACATGCCAAGGTTTTAAACGTGTATAGAATAGAATTCGTCTGACAGTGAATTCTTGAGATATGGATTTGATGTTTGATCCCCGAATTGCTGTGAGTGTTTTCGGGCCTATATCGCCATCAACTTTTACACTGAGGCATTTTTGTAAAATTTTAATCGCGCGATCTACTCCATGCTGCACGGATGCACTAAATACCAAAATACTCAATTGTGTTGGAATATAATCACACTTTGCAGGCTCCCAAAAATATTGGTGGTAAATTTCTTTTGCTTCTTTTTTGGTTAAATTTTTAATATCTAGCTTAGGAAACGAGCGCTTAGTAATGCCGTGATTTGTCTCGCCGCCTGGATCGTCAGGGTGATAGACATACCCACCCTCCCACTTGAACACAATGTTTATAGCAGAATCAAAAGACATAATTATCTACCTTTTAAGCTCTGACTTGTATTTATCAGACACACTTTTAATGCGATCAATAGTTCTCAAATTCAGCGCTGTTCTAAGCTCATCTAATTCATCATGCAAAGACATAATATAAGCACGTATATCAACAGGCAGATAATCTAAATTTGAAATAATCGAAGCTGCATTATCAATGCGTTGATTTCTTTTATTATCAATTTCAGATTGTGGCTTTCGCTCTACGTCTCGCAAATTAGATGAAAGTTTATATTCATCTGTATTTCTTGGGATTACATCAAGAAGCACTTCAGCGCCGTTCTCAAATGTATCGGGGTTTCTTCTTAATAATGGAGTTTTTGAGAAACCATAGATTTCTAAAGTGACAGAATTATAAACAACGTAATACATTACGC
>JBCCYD010000679.1:0-2469 GCA_039190385.1 Cyanobacteria bacterium P01_F01_bin.143
AACAAGAGAATGAGCGCAATTTAATTCGAGTTGAAGATAATGGGATTGGATTACAGTCAGCAGAGAATAATTCAACCTCTGGAGGCGGTAGCAAGCAAGCAAAAGATCTAGCCAAGCAGCTAAGAGGAGAATTTAAACGCTATTCCCGTCAGCCAAAAGGTACGGTTTGTGAACTAAGTTGGTCGATTAATAAAAGTTGGTTCTGGCTTTTTTAATACAGCTCTTAGTTTTTTGCTATTAGAATAGTGTAAATTTGTGACGACTGAGCATTAAGGGGATGAGGATTATGCTCTACATGAAAAACGATAGTTGATGTTAATAGAACAGCGGTAGCTGCGAGATTTAGTCTTTGAGCTATTTTATCTAGCATAGTTGGATTCCTCAGAGACTTAGAGGGAAGAAATAGGGAGCATCCCACTTTTTAACTAAGCACAAATACTCAAGCTGATGGATTGATTCAAATAGGCACAGCGAAGCCTCAACATTTGAGATACGTTTTTAGAATTCCATTGTGCGCCAACGATCTTAACCCTCGAAGCTATTTGTTTAATCCAAGACTCTACTGAGCCTGAACCAATACAAATACCAACCTCTTGATAAAGCTGATAATCAGGTATTCTAAATCTATGCTTACGAAGATAATTCTGAAAGTTTCTTGCCTGTCTTTTCTTTAAATCATCAAATATGGCGATCGCATCATCTACTAAACCCTTCCAAAGATAGCTTTTGGCTTGTCTAAGTCTCTGATTACTTCCTCCTATTTTATGAAGATTTTCCATGAGATGATACCAGTCCAAAATTTCTCTTCTTTGATGCTTTGACCCAATCTGCTCCACGATATTCCAGACCCCATCGTGTCCATCTCCCAAGCAGTTTACTATTCTACTCAACGGTTGTTGGTTGACCCATTGAAGTAAACTTTTGTTGTCTTGAAAGAATGCCATTCCCATTCGGTCGTGAATTTTTACTGCCTTATAATTTTTCCACTCACTTTGTTTTCCCAATGGTGTCCTCAATCTTACTGTCCCACCATCTATGCTTAAAGACTTTGCCCTTTTGGTAATTTTTACTTCTGGTAACTGATATCTGTTAACTAATCGATGTTGCGTGCTGTGAGCAACTTTAATTCCAGTTAAAATTTCAAGATCTCGTTCTGCATTTACAAATGATTCATTCCCCACAAGCAATAAGCAGCATTTCTCTATCTGAGGACTTAAACGACTTCCTCTCTTAACATTTAGTCTTTTTGCTTGTTTGCTTGAAATACTTACTCTGCCGATACAAGTTTTTATTTTCCGCTCTCTTCCTGCTTTACTTCCTCCTGCTTCATCGAAAAAAATTCACCTATTCTTGGAGATACTTTTTCTAGCAAATGGTTTCTTACACTTAGTTCTATCGTTTCAAATGTAGCTAATTCCTCTTTTGGGGTATTTTTGTAAAGTATTTCTGCCACTTCTCTCAACTTTTGGTCGATGATTGATTGCTCTTCTGGTGTCATAGTTTGTTCAAGAGAGTTGTTTCTTGACATTATTCTACTCTAAGCATTTTTACTTACTGCAAAACTGGGATGCTCCCGTAAAAGAAGAGCCAAAGGCACTGAAGAAGATAGTAGAGAAAACGAGGCAAAAGTGGGGAATAAGTATAAGTAAAGAAACTATTAAAAGAATTATAAAAAAGCTGGCAATGAGATGGAAAAGAATGAAAAGAGGACTAAGCAAAGAACCAGATGAATGGGAGCTAGAAGTAAAGATACCAGTACTTAGAGAATTAATAAGGCAAGAGGAAAAAGGAGAAATAGACCTAAGATATTTAGATCAAAGTGGTTTTTCTTTAACGCCATATATACCCTATGGATGGCAAGATAAAAATGAAACAGTAATTATAAAAAGTAGAATCGGAAAGAGAGTAAATGTCTTAGGATTAATGAATCGAAAAAATGAACTAGATTACGAGATAATAAAACATAGTATCAAAAGTGAAAATGTCATTAAGTTTTTAAATAAATTTAGTGATAAAGTAGACAAAAAAACTGTAGTAATTCTCGACCAAGCTTCAATACATACTAGTGATAGCTTCGTGAATAAACTAGAAGAATGGAAGGAAAAAAATTTAGAAATATTTTGGTTGCCAACATACTCACCAAAGCTAAATTTAATTGAAATTCTCTGGAAATTTGTCAAATATGAGTGGATAGATATTGACGCTTATAGTAGTCAAAGCAAGTTGATTAAATATCTCGAAAGAGTTCTTGATAATTTTGGTGATGAATATGTAATTAATTTTGCTTAGGTACTTAACGTTCTTCCGCAGCATGAAAAACTTAATTTTCCTGTTTGGGAAGGTCTTGAAAGCTTCAGTCGAAAGCTTGTTAAAGACAGAAATCGTGAACTTTATATCCTCGCAGGTGGATATGGTACTAAATCAGGTAAAGAGTCTGTTCGAGGTTACAACAGTACCGAAGAAATTAAT
>JBCCYD010000680.1:0-2453 GCA_039190385.1 Cyanobacteria bacterium P01_F01_bin.143
ACCGACTTTTGAGGGAAATCAACATTATGGTTAATGAACAACATGAGATGATAGTAGCAAAAGAAAAATTTCTAATCTTTTGGCAATTACGAGTGAGTGATATTGAGACATCAGAAAGATTTTTGCTGTATGGGAAATCTGCGAGGAATTACAATTTATTTTATCAAAATAAAGCAGCTGAAAAAATAGAATTATGTTGCAAGATACATTCTTAAAAGAAGTTTATTTGTGACTTGACATGAAATCCCTAAAAGAAAGATAATTGGAGTTTGTGTAAACTGTAATTTTAATAAACCCTTGGCTAACGTTATCGTTATAGGAGCCCAGTGGGGTGACGAAGGAAAAGGAAAAATAACCGATTTACTAAGCCGCTCGGCGGATGTAGTAGTACGCTCTCAGGGAGGAGTAAACGCAGGACATACGGTTGTCGTTTCGGGGCAAACGTTCAAACTGCATTTGATTCCTTCAGGTATTTTATACCCAGAGACGGAATGTATCATCGGTTCGGGGACAGTAATCGACCCGCAAGTTCTGATTGAAGAGATAGAGCAGCTAAAAGCTCTAGGAGTTAAGACAGATAACCTCCATATCTCGCAAACTGCTCATGTAACCATGCCTTATCATCGTTCGATTGATCTCGCATCGGAAGAGAGACGAGGAGATTATAAAATCGGGACGACAGGAAGAGGCATTGGACCGACCTATGCTGATAAATCAGAAAGAACGGGAATTCGAGTTCTAGATTTGATGGATTCGCAACGCCTCCACGAAAAACTTACCTGGACAATCAACTATAAAAACGTAATTTTAGAAAAGCTGTATAATCTATCTCCTTTGAATGAGGATGAAGTAATAGAAGAATATCTGAAATACGCAGATTATTTACGTCCTTATGTTATAGATAGCTCTCTGAAAATATATCAAGCAGTAGAGAAGAAAAAGAATATTCTGTTTGAAGGTGCTCAGGGAACATTACTGGATTTGGATCATGGAACATATCCCTATGTAACATCTTCTAATCCGATCGCGGGTGGTGCTTGCGTCGGTTCAGGAATTGGCCCGACTATCATAGACCGTGTCATTGGTGTTGCTAAAGCATATACCACTCGTGTGGGGGAAGGACCATTCCCCACAGAATTGACAGATGAAATTGGCGAATTATTAGGCGATCGCGGAGCTGAATTTGGCACAACCACTGGTCGGCGACGCCGTTGTGGTTGGTTTGACGCGGTGATTGGCCGTTATGCAGTGCGGATTAATGGTCTAGATTGTCTAGCAATTACTAAACTAGATGTTCTAGATGAGCTTGCAGAAATTAAAGTTTGTACTGCTTATAAAATAAATGGGGAAACTTGCAATCATTTTCCCAGTAATGCCAGCGACTTTGCCAATTGTCAGCCTGTTTACAAAAGCTTCCCAGGATGGCAAGAAGATACCACTAATTGCCAGACCCTAGAAGACTTACCAACTAAGGCCCTAAACTATCTTAAGTTTCTGGCCGAATTGATGGCAGTGCCCATCGCTATTGTTTCTTTAGGCCCTAGTCGAAATCAAACTATTATTGTTGAAGATCCGATTCATGGCCCCAAAAGAGCTTTGCTGGACGCGGATGGCATGCCAGTAAGCGCCACGTAAATTTTTAATTATTGAATTATTAACCACTGAAGTAGAGAAAAACTATGTCTTTTAATGTTGAATGTAAAACTAGACCTGCTGGGTCTAAACCTAGAGCTTTGCGTCGTGAAGGCTTGATCCCAGCAGCTTTATACGGTCATAAAGGAGCAGAATCTATCTCCTTGACTATGGACGCGAAAGAAGCTCAATTACTTCTGAAAAAAGCCGCTATCAATAATACATTAGTTGATCTAAATATTCCTGATATTCCTTGGAGCGGCAAAGCGATTATCCGGGAAGTTCAGGCTCATCCTTGGAAAAGAACTCTGTACCATCTCAGCTTTTTCTCGGCTGCTGGCGATAAAAAATTAAACTTAGTCGTGCCGATCAAACTTACAGGAGAAGCTAAAGGAATTAAACAGGGCGGAATTTTAGAGCAGATCTTTACTGAGTTAAATATTAGCTGTGCCGCCGATAAGATTCCGGAAAATATTGATATTAATGTGACCAACTTTGAAATTGGCACGAATCTCACAGTAGGAGATGTAGTACTTCCTGAGGGCGTTACTGTTCTGGATGATGTGGGGCAAACTCTATTTTCTATTGTGGCGCCTGCCAAAATTGCTCTTACTGATGAAGAGGAGACAACAGAAGAGGTCACCACAGAAGAATAACCAAAGCAAGTTTGGTCTTTGGATTGAAATGGGGGATGTAGTTTATTACATCCCTTTAGTTGTGGGAAAAACTAAATTAACGCAACTCATTCACAACAAGCGTATATTAATATTAAGATATTTAAATCTTGAATTTTTATTCAATTATATTAAGTGCTACCTCGC
>JBCCYD010000681.1:0-2437 GCA_039190385.1 Cyanobacteria bacterium P01_F01_bin.143
AGATACCATTCTTTGCGCCTTCAGCGTTAGAGCTAAATTATGGCAATCAAAACTTCAGATTACCAAAAGTTATTCCAAAACTTACTAGGAATTACTCTAAAAATAAAAACTCAATTTTATAATCTAAGTATTAGTCATAAGTTGAATCTTGGTTTTGGAGTTCTAGTTGGATTGAGTTTTTTAGTAGTCGGTCGTAATTATCTTGGAAGCTTGATGGCAACAAAAAATATTGAGCGTACCCAATATATTCAAGTACCCACGGCCATAACTTCTGCTCAGGCTGAAGCTAACTTATTAAGAATGTCTTCCCATGTTAGGGGCTATTTAGCAACTGGAGAATCGGATTTCCGCGATCGCTATCAACAAGCTCGACAAGAATTTGAAACAGAACTTGTGGAAATGGAAAAATTATTACAAGTTCATGCTTCTCCGGAAAACCAACAATATTTACAAGAGTTACAAATTCAATATCAAGAATGGAAAATTATCCCCGATAAACTTTTTGCTCTACGAGATAACTACTATGTTAATCAGCCAGCATTACAATTATTCAAAAATCAGGGAGAAACGCCAATTTCCCTGATTCTAGCCGAAATTAATCTCATGATTAATCAACAAGGACAGCGATCGCCATCTAGGACAAACACCATATTACTCAAAAATATGGCCAGCTTTCAGAATTCTTTTGCCTTACTAGTATCTTCTCTAAGAGGATATCTTATAACTCGGGAACCTTCTTTTCGCTTTGAATATGTTGCTAACTTTCGAGCCAATCAGCAAGATTGGGAAAATCTACAAAGCCAAGATATTTCATTAACATCTCAACAAAAAAATAGTTTAAAAAATATAGAAAAAAATCGTGAACTATTTCTCAAATTACCAGATAAAATGTTTGAGATTGTCGATGGGGCACAACATCGCCAAGATCTATTTATTTTTCGTACAGAAGCAGAACCTTTAGTCGGAAATATGTTGCTTCTTTTACAAAAAATTGTAGCTAGCAAACAAGAGTCCTTAACTAAAGAATTACAAGCAGGAAAAAATAGCCTAGTTGTTGCACAATGGCATAATTTATTTGGCGGATTTCTCGCTTTGTCATTAGCAAGTTTTATGACTATCTTCTTAAGAAAAAACATTGCTAATCCGATTTCTCGCTTAACTAGTGCTACCAATCAAATTATCGAAGGAAATTTTGATACAAAAGCGATCGTAGAATCAGGAGATGAAATTGGCATCTTGGCAACTACTTTTAACCAAATGACTTATTATCTTAAGAAATCTCATCAAGACTTAGAAAACTATAGTCATATTTTAGAAGAGCGGACTTTTGCTTTGGCAGAAGCGAAAGAAGCATCAGAAATTGCTAACCAAACTAAAAGTAATTTTTTGGCTAATATTAGTCATGAACTACGGACTCCTCTCAATGTGATTTTGGGATTTACCCAAATCATGGATCGTGATCAGACTTTATCCCACAAACAAAAAGAAACTTTAAAAATTATCAATCATAGTGGAGAACATTTACTATCATTAATTAATGATGTTTTAGAAGTAACAAAAATTGAATCAGGGAAAACTAATTTACATTATACCGATTTAGATCTTCATTCTTTGCTAGATTCTCTTGTACAAATGTTGAGGTTAAAAGCAGAAGAAAAAGGTCTAGAAATATTTTTCACTCAAGATAAAAATATTCCTCGCTATATAAAAACCGATGAAAGCAAACTAAGGCAAATATTAATTAATTTACTGAGTAATGCCATTAAATTTACCACGGTCGGCATAGTCGAGTTACAAGTCAAAATTCTCGATTCCACCACGAAAAAATCAACAGATGGTGATATCACTGTAACCAATCTCCTGTTTAATGTCATAGATACTGGAATGGGAATCGCTAAAACCGAAATCTCATCTTTATTCGAATCTTTTGTCCAAACTACATCGGGAATCAAATCTCAACAAGGAACGGGTTTAGGATTGGCTATTAGTCGCAAATTTGCTCAATTAATGGGAGGGAACATTACAGTCACCAGCGAAGTAAATCAAGGTTCCACTTTTAGTGTGACTCTTCCAGTAGAATCTGTGGCAGAAGTAGCTGTGAAATTAAGGGACACTAGAAGAGTAATTGGCTTAGCACCAGATCAACCTAGTTATCGCATTCTAATTGTGGAAGATCGTTGGGAAAATCGCCTTCTTTTACGTAATTTATTAGATACTTTAGGATTTGAAATTCGCGAAGCCGATAATGGTCAGGAAGGAATTACTGTTTGGCAAGAATGGCATCCTCATTTAATATTCATGGATATGCAAATGCCAATTATGAATGGCCTTACGGCAACTGAATATATTAAAAATCATGATCTAAATTCTGAAACAATTATTATTGCTCTGACCGCCAATGTCTTTATGAAGCAACGCTCAGAAATTTTAGCAGCTG
>JBCCYD010000682.1:0-2437 GCA_039190385.1 Cyanobacteria bacterium P01_F01_bin.143
ATTAAGTGCCATTATCTCAATTTTTGAGCTTACCTTATTATCAAAATCAACATAATAATAAAAATATACAGATGCCTCGAATACTCGTAATCGATGATGATCCTGCAATTTCTGAATTGGTCTCTATCAACCTAGAGATGGCGGGTTATGATGTCAACCAAGCTGAAGATGGTATCAAAGGTCAGGCTTTAGCCGTTCAGTTACAGCCAGATCTAGTAATGTTAGATTTGATGCTTCCCAAAGTTGATGGTTTTACTGTTTGTCAAAGATTGCGCCGTGACGAGCGTACCTCTGATATTCCAGTTTTGATGCTCACAGCTTTGGGTCAAACCCAGGATAAAGTTGAAGGTTTCAACGCTGGTGCAGATGACTATCTGACTAAGCCCTTTGAAGTTGAAGAAATGCTCGCAAGAGTTAGAGCTTTACTAAGGAGAACTGATCGCATACCTCAAGCAGCCAAACATTCAGAAATTCTCAATTATGGTCCTTTGACCCTAATACCTGAACGTTTTGAGGCTATTTGGTTCCAGAAGACAGTTAAACTTACCCATTTAGAATTTGAATTGCTTCATTGTTTGCTGCAACGTCATGGACAAACTGTGGCACCTAGTGAAATTCTCAAGGAGGTATGGGGTTACGATCCGGACGATGATATTGAAACTATTCGAGTTCATATCCGCCATCTCCGTACTAAGCTAGAGCCAGATCCTCGTCATCCTCGCTATATAAAAACAGTGTATGGCGCAGGATATTGTTTGGAGCTACCTAGCATTGAGCAGTTAACCATGGATGCAACTCAAGCAACAGCTTAGTAAAATACCACTAAATAGATTAATTGGGATTGTTGATCATAACTCATCAATCCTTTGCCTTTTTTATTTAGTATTTTATCTAATAGTTTCTGCTTTCCCTAAAGGAGAAAACCGAATTTCAATTCTACGTCTGCTAGCACTTGGCTGCCGATTTGCTGAGGCAAATTTGCCCGAAGGAAGTTGTAATTGAGCCGCAGAATAAGCTCTGAATTGTACTCCTGGTAACCGCCCCTGTTTTTGGGCACCTTGAAGTTGTTTGACCACTTCTAAAGATCTCATGAGTCCTAAATCGGCATTAGATCCTGGAATTAAACTGCTAATTGGTTTTTGCCCTTTGGCAACTGTTTCTAGTTGCTGATCTAGATTACTGACACTATTAAAGTTAACTTGTCCATCAGTATGGCCAATTATTTCTACTACGTAGAGATTGTTTTGCTGACTAATTTGCTCAATAAGATTAACTAAGTCGGTGGTGATATAGTTTCTTAGTTCGCTTGGAAGACTAGCACTTCCTGAGGCGAATTGATATTCTCCCGAATCCTGGATAACAACCACTGGGGGAGCAGACTTTAAGCGCCGATTTTCTAACTCGACGATTTCTATTCTTTCATCGCTACTTTGTAATAGAGATTCAAGATTAGAAGCGGTTCTCTTCAAATCCTCAATTGTATTGTTTCTATTTCTGATAATATTATTTCTGTTGCCTAGTTCATTTTCTAAGGAAGCTATTTGGCGTTCTAAAAGCCTAACCTGTTGTTCGCTGGCATTTAAATTTGTTTCAGTTTCTTCGGCAGTATATTTGAGAAATAATGATCTGAATAAAACGAGAAGTAAAAACAGACTAATAATCATAAATGAATTAGCCATTAAGTCTGTAAAAGATGGCCAAATATTTAAACTGTTACTATTAGATTCAGGTGCTAAAAAACGTCTTTTACCCATAATGTAGTAGTTTTTGATTAATTGATTTCATTAGTGTTTTTACTTAATTCAATTAAATTGTCGTATTTTTTATTGATCTGTTCGATATTGCCTTCTATCTCTGATATTTTATTAATTACTTTTTGAATACCATCCAAACTATGTTCAAAAGATTGGGTGGAACGTTGTAAGACGAGAGATGATTGGGAAAATTGATTTTGCGCGATCGCGAGGTCTGTCGTGGCAGAAGATAATTTTTCAGGGAAGCGACTTTGCTCTAAAGTATTAGCCGCAGATTCAAAAGTTTGGGCCGTATTTTCTATTTTGCTAAAAGCATTTGTAATCGAATTTTCGATGGTACTACTCAGATTATTTAGCATATAGCCAAAGTCATTACTAAAACGTTCCAGAGCAATATCAATCGGAGCAGTTTCTTGTCTTTGAGGTAGATAGATATTATCTAAATAATCTTCGATAAAACTCATTAATGTAGTTTTAGCTAGATGAGTATTCCAAATCAAATTAATGACTGTGAGTAAGGCACTACAAGAAATCGCAATCAAACTACTAACGAAAGCAACTCCCATGCCTTGTAATGGTTTATCTAATTCTTCAATTAAGCTATTAAGATCAGTAATGTCAACTTGAGTAATCGTTTGACTTAGAGTTGCCAGATTAATCGTAATCCCCAAAAAAGTCCCTAG
>JBCCYD010000683.1:0-2428 GCA_039190385.1 Cyanobacteria bacterium P01_F01_bin.143
AAAATTCTTTGGGATATGTAGTATACAATCTGCTTAGGAAATCTAGTTCTTCCATCGCAAATTCTATTTTCATACAGGGCAGATAATACTTAATTCTAAAATTGAACCAATTTAATATAATAGAAACTTTATCTGCAAAAGAACGACGATTTTTTAGACCATTTCTAAATTCATTTAAAACAAAGCCAAGAAGTTGATCATCAATGCTTCTTCTTTTTTCAATACTTATTCCAGAATCACGAATAATTTTTGCTAGCTCAAGGAGCTTATTTCTTATTTCATTCTCATATATATCGTGTTTAAATACTAAAAACCAATCATTCCAGAGTTGAATGACCTGTCTTTTTTCTGTAGTCAAATCCTCAAAACATAGCGAATAATATCTAATTCTTAACTCTAATTTTTTGTATATCTCTTCATCCTCTGCAAAAGACTTATTATAGGCAAAAGAAGCTAAAGCACTTTTGTGTTTAGTTTCATAATCAACAAATTCGTCAAATGTCATTCCTATAAGTTTTTCATTAAACTCTCTAGGAAATAATTTATCATAAGGACTTTTCTTGTTAAGCTTAAATAGATTCATCACTTAGCGTTGGCAAATTTTAGATATGATTATCGAGTAATATGATCGCAGAAAACAAATTCACAAAATCTACGAATCAAGACAACTTAGTTGTGATTTCAGTTAGTTTTTGCGCGATCGCGGTAACGCCATGAGCTTGTCTGGCCTCTATAAGTTGTCCCGAATTATCAAATGCTTGAGCTGCACGAGGAATCGCTTTTTGGTCGGGAATAACGATCACACCAATTCCTTCTAAAATCGCACGAACATGAACTAAACCTCTAATTCCACCTAAAGCTCCAGGAGAAGTCGCCAAAAGAGCTGCTACTTTACCTTTGAAACAACTTAATGGTTTTTCATTGAGTTCAGGACGAGATGCCCAATCAATAGCATTTTTTAGTAATGGAGTAATTGAGCCATTATATTCGGGGCAGGAAATTAAAAAACCTTGATGTTCTCGCAAAATAGCCTTAAATTCCACAACTTTGGCAGGCAAGCCTTCTTTTGCTTCTAAGTCCTCATTAAACAGGGGCATAGGATAATCAAGCATATCTATATATGTGGCTTCTGCTCCTGCTTGCCTCGCTTCTTCCGCAGCAAATTTAACTAATTTTTTATTGAATGATTCAATTCGAGAACTACCGGCAAAAGCGAGAATTTTTGGCTGAGACATGAATTACTCCTAAAATTTATTGGTTTTCCTAATAAAATCTTGTGATAGCTATCTTCTGTACTCTTTATTTCTCTTGAAAGCCATCTAAGATGTGTAGATTATAAGGTTTTTGCGAAATACTTTGAATATATTCTGAATTTAAATAACTACGATATTCTACATTCTTTGCCAGATAACTCTCAAAGAAAACTAAAGACAGAATATTTTGATAATTTTTAGTGATTTGTGATGTTTCAGGCTGAGATGCTGATTGTTCTTTCGATGCTGTGGTGTTGGAATGGGGTAAATTTTCAGAGATTACTAAATAGCGATCGCGATTCGTTAGAGCATTAAACGCAGGAATCTGCTCTTCTACTAAAGAAGTCAGAAAATCTTTATCCACCACTTGCCAGATCGTCGGAATATCAATCTTCGCCAGTTCAGCTTCTCCAAAAATACTCTTGCCAAAAGGAACAAACATGAAAGCTGCCTTGATTCGTTTATCCTTGAGCGATCGCGTTTCTCTAGACAATTCTAAAGCCCGACATTGATACAAAGTAGAAATATTGAGTAAATTTAATTCTTGGGCACAATCTTGCTCTAATTGCTCAAAGTTAATTTCCGCCCCAGCTAAAGACATTGCAGTTGTTCCGCCTATAGAATAGCCAAAAATGCCAACTTGTTTGAGATTAAGACGATTTTCAAGCTCTTTTGCCTGAATTTTCTGTAATTCATCAAGGATAAAACTAATATCTAATGGTCGGTTGATAAATTCTGTGGCATCAAAATTTTCCTGGTGCTGCCAGTTGACAAAAGCCTTTTGGCGATCGCGATCGCTTCCTGGATGATCGAGAGCAATAATCGCAAAACCGTAGGAAGTGAGATGATTTGCCAATTCCACAAAGCGATCACGTCTAGCTCCCAATCCATTAGAAATTACAATTACAGGAATTTCATTGCTAATTCCTTGGGGTAGATAAAGGTCGGTAATTAGATTGCGATCGCGTTGGCGATCGTAAAATTCTCTAGTTTGTTTTGTAATCGCAAATTGACCAGGAATCGAAAAATCTGGAATATTTTGAGAAATAAATTTCGATTCTGTAGTTTGATTTTGAAAACTAGCAATAAACTTTTGTGTATCCTCTTCGCTATCAGAAATTTGCTCAACTAATCTCAATAATTCTGGGAGATTAAGTTTGATATCTGTCGGGAAA
>JBCCYD010000684.1:0-2418 GCA_039190385.1 Cyanobacteria bacterium P01_F01_bin.143
ACCCAACTAATAATTACCTATTTTTAGATCAGAAAAGACGCATCGTAAGCAAAATGAGAAAACAGATCAAAGAGCTTGGACTTAATCCTGATGAACTTGGCTTTTCAAGAGCAAACAGAGATGAAATTGCCGCTCAAATGATACCTGATAACCAACCACTTAGCTTACGTTAGTCAGTATAATTATGCTATTTAGAAACAATATAACATTCAGTGAATCTGAAATGTGGTTAATAAAATCACTTACTACTGGGAAAAATATAAATGATATTGCTGAAATAATCAGCGATGTTAAAGATGACTTGCTAGAATTAGCTTCAGAGCTAGAAAGCAAAATGACCAACAATAATAATCTTGATGATCTAATCATAACCTTAGTTCAAATTGCCAATGTTCGTTCTTCAAAAAATGATTTTGTAAAGGAGAGTAAGATGGAAGAGGCAGCTCAATTAAGAGATAAGGAGAAAAAACTTATAGCTTCAATTGGAGGATTAGACCCAACAAGTTTTAGAGCTGATGTTAATGAAAATAATTTTGAGGAACTCAGAGAAGCTCTTCTACTAATGGATAAAATCATAAGTGAAGAATCAACCTTAGCTTTTTATGTGAAGCCTGGAACAGCCTCTCCAGAAGAAATAGGCAATTTATTAGCTGAACTATCTACATTGTATAGAATGATAGGAGGTTCAGGTATTGAATTTCGTCCTGATACGATCAAATCTCAAGATTATGCCTACTAGTTTCAAAGGAGAACTCGAAGAGACGCAGGCCTTAATAAAATTTACTGGTAAACCGAAAGAGCCTGATAGACCGGAAGAAACTACAAGATGGCGTAAGTTTCTCAAATTTATCTGGCCTTGGGCAAACAAAGGAGGACAATTGGTTAACAGGGTAAAGGAAATAACTGAAGCATATTATTCTTCGGAAGCAGTAAAGAAAGAAAACGAAGCAAACAAGTTTGCTGCTGAAGCAGAAAACATAGCAGCTGATACGGATTTAAAAAAACAAGAAAAAGTTAAAGTTGTAAATGAAGAAATTCAAAGAATTTTTTCTCAAGACAATGTTCCTGATACTGCCAAAAAATTGCAACTTGCCAACCTCTTAGCAAATAATCCACAAATTGGTGAACAACTCGAAAAGATAGAATCTATAGTTCAAAAGATGAAAGTCGTGAACTTTTCAGAATTTGAATTGGAACTTGAAAATAATGAGGATAAGCGTTTGGATAAACCAGATACATCTAACAAGCACTAAGCTCCATCGGCTTACTTAGTTATTTGCAAAGTGCATCTGTAACAGATACTTTTAAGATATTTGAAAGGCAAAGCCGACAGAGCTTAGTTAGACGTTAGTAGCAATCGCAATTCGGAAATATGGAATTTACATCCGGAGGAACAGAAGGTTTTAGATTAGATGAAGAAAGGTATAACATACCTGATGGTAACAACATGTACGGAGTTGTCAATGACACAATTTCCAAAAAACAAATTGCCACTAAGTTTCATGAATTGGGATGGAGTGTGCGCAAGAGCTCATGGACAGACTTTGAAATAGAATGTCAATGGGCAGAACTTCATATTGAAGGTGAAAACGAAATCTTATTCAATGGAATCTTGGATGAAACTAAATTTGAAGAATTAGGAGATTTAATGGTTAAGCTAGGATTTAAATATTCTATAGAGCTTTATGATGATGAACAAAAATTGCTTCGGACAATTTCGAACTAAAGCTGCATATGTATGAGTCGTTCAAAAAAGAAAAATAAAGTTCGAGGGATAAGTTCTGCTGAATCAGAAAAACAGGACAAAAGAGATGCTAATCGGAAGTTTAGAAGAACTGTTAACCAAAAAGTCAAACAAGGAGACATTGAACTGCCAGAATTAAAGGAACTTTCCAATGTTTGGGGATTTGATAAAGACGGAAAAATCTACGATTCAGAAATGACTGAGAAGGAAATGCGTAAATGAAAAAAGACGCTGATGAATGAATGGGGTTTCATCGGTCAGGATAGTTTCGTGGGGATTGGAAAGTCCGCCACAAGTTTTAAATTTAAATAAAGGCGTGGCTATGTGCGAGACGAAAGGATAGCATTTTTCAATCCCCACTTCATAGCTGATCGTTATAGGCAATTGGTCAAAACTGAAAAGAAATAATTATGAATACGCACGCTGACAAAACACAAGAAAATAAAAGTCAATCGGTAGCGAATGCTATTTCTCAAAAAAAGGGCAGTGGTGAATCTACTTTTAAGTTTGTGGATAATCGACCTGAAGCTATTGCCCAAAGAAAATTGCAAGAGATGGCAAATAATAGTCCGCAAGTTGCACAACTAAGAGCTTTTCAAAACATAGCGAATATTTACTCAGATTGTAAACAACAAACGATTCAAAAAAAGGGATTTGCCGATCCAGCAAATCCC
>JBCCYD010000685.1:0-2401 GCA_039190385.1 Cyanobacteria bacterium P01_F01_bin.143
AAATGTTAGATTGGTCTTATCATGTTGTAGATACGTTAGATATGACTCGTGACGTGGTATCGATTGCCATGGATATTTTCGATCGTTACGTGGCTATGGAAAGTACAACGACGACCATACCCATTACAAGAGAAGATTTTCAATTATTTTGTTAAAGTCTGCATTGATCAACACGAGAAAATAAATTAGCCAAAAAAAATCGATTGCTATTAAAGTAATCACCTATTTGGTCAATGTAAAAATTGATTCCCTCTAGCCATCCCAATGTTTCTAGTTCTAAAACTCCACTTAGATTAGGTAAATATCCTGGTGGCAATTCTTCCACACTATTAGCTTGACTTACTCTTCTGCGAATTATTGGGCCTGTCTCTGGCGTTGTCCCTGAAAACCAACCAACATTTTTAGAAAACTTCCTCCAAGCTTCAAGGTTAAAATCCTCAGGACTTCCAGCATCATGCCAAATATTTCTCTGCATCACAAAACCAAAATGCCCATTGCTTGAATCTGACCAAAGATGGTTAATAGTAGATAGACAGTCACAAGAAATATTTGCGATGTCTTGAGCTCTAAGAAAACGTCTATTATTTATATTGCAGGCATTTAGCATCAAAGCTACAGTTTCTTGATTTGCTTCTAGCCATTTTTCCTCATTCAAAAGCTTTTGTAACCTTTGATACTCCTGATCTACTGAACGCGCTAATACGGGAGAAGATGGAAGACTCTCAACCTCTTCACTAAAGAGTGCTTGCAGCCAATCTTGAATTGATTGGGGACGATCCTCAGGTAGTAATTGCATTCCCCAAATTATTGCCTGATTTACAACATTACTAATATCTGGATTTAATTCTTGTGGTGCCTCCAACGAATCTGTTCCTCTCAAATTACGAAAAAATGATGGAATAGGTTTCTTAAGAGTCAACAAACTATAAAGCGTTGCTGCTAAAGCATAGACATCTGTATATTCACCCCGCTTAGCTCTTCTCTCATATTGTTCAATTGGTGTATATCCATCAGAGCTAAATCCTGTGTGGGTTAGAGTTACATCTGGTACAAATTCACGGGCAAGACCAAAATCAATTAGAATAGCTTCATCAAGAGAATCTTCTTGACTAGAACGAAGCATAATATTTCCAGGCTTTACATCTCGATGTAACGTCCCACTCTCATGTACATTTTTTAACCCTTCGCCAATTTGTTGAATATATCGTAATGCTTCAGATTCTCGAAATGGAAGATCACCATTTACAATTTTTTCAAATATTTTTTTTTGGAAATCTTGACCATCAATGTACTCTTGTACCATGCAAGGTAAATCGTCTTCATTAAAATCATCAATAATCCTCACAATGTGAGCATTATTACACCGTCTCAAAAGTCTTACTTCCCTAGAAAAGTCTTCACGACATTTATCAGCTCCTAAAGATGATAAAGCATCTTCACAAATAGTCTTAATCACAACTTTTTCTTGATTTTGATTTTGAGCAGTATAAGTAACGCCAAACCCTCCTTTACCTATTTTTTCTTCAATCGTATAATTCCCATTATTAACTGTATCCCCTGAAATCCATTGAACCATTAGAAAGCCTCCAAAAACTTAATTTAAGCATCTAAGATATGTCCTTATCTCCATTGATAATATTCACTGCGGTGGTGCTAAACAAGTTAATAATTTAGTTAATCTCGAATTTTTAGCGACCCTCAAATAATAAGTTACACAAATATTTTTCATGAGTTAATTTATTATATAATCGATATTTACTTATCATTACAAACGTTTATGAAGTTATGAAAAGAAGAGACTAACAAGGTAGAATTCGCATAAACTTACGAGTCAAAATAATCAGAAATTTCTCTATCAATTTCACTCTCAGAATTTATGACATCATTGTCATTAGAATCTGTTGTATCAACTATTAAATCATCTCTAATATTCAGAAAAACTTTTCTAATATTTTCCATACTTTCAGGTCTATTATCAGGATCATAATCGAGCATCTTGATTACAATATTCGATAATTTTTCAATTATATTTAATGGCACATCTGGGAATTTACTTCTTATGAATAGAATAGGCTTATTTATTTTTCTAAAATCTTTTTCAATTTTCTTAAGTAAATCGTCATGCTTTCGACA
The DNA here is from genome assembly GCA_039190385.1 of Cyanobacteria bacterium P01_F01_bin.143. Lineage (GTDB taxonomy): Bacteria > Cyanobacteriota > Cyanobacteriia > Cyanobacteriales > Xenococcaceae > Xenococcus. The sequence goes on from JBCCYD010000685.1 coordinate 2,134, forward strand.
ATTAAATTTAGATATGAAATTCTCTCTCCTATCTTTAAAAGTGGTAGATTCTTTAGTAAGAAGTCTATGTACTGTTAATCCTAAAGAATAAATATCTGCTTTAGCAGTAGTATTTTTGGGATCTTTAATTTGTTCTGGAGAACAATAATATGGAGTTCCGAGGATAAATGGATTTCTAGTACGAGTCAAATTTCGTTGAAGGAATGGATATTTTTGAAAGTCTATTACTTTAACCAGACCCATATCAGAAATTTTAAAAGTCTTAGAA
>JBCCYD010000686.1:0-2389 GCA_039190385.1 Cyanobacteria bacterium P01_F01_bin.143
GTTGAAGAAATTCTTTTGGTTGTAAATCTGGTTGGCGACTTTGTACAGGTTCAACCAGAACAGCAGCTAATTCATGACTATAAGCTTTGATAATGTCTAGGGATTTGGCTGCACCATATCTCAAAACAATAACATCATCAACCATTTTTTGCAAAACACCTGGAAGCATTGGGGCAGCTTTGAAGTTGCCATCTAAACTATTAGGTAATGGAACCGCTAAAGTTCCGTCAAACTGACCATGATAAGCCCCACTAAACATAACAATTTTGTCACGACCTGTAGTTAATCTTGCTATACGTAATGCGGTCATAATTGCTTCGGTACCAGAATTACAAAAAGCAACTCTTTCCATACCTGTGAGTTCATGAACTAGCTGTGCTACTTCCCCCGAAAGTTGAGATTGTGGCCCAATTTGCATTCCTTTTTTTAGCTGGTTTTGTAGAGCTTCAACAATAAACTGTGGTTGATGACCGAAAAGATGTACACCAAACCCCATTGAAATATCAATATATTCATTGCCATCAATATCCCATATTCTAGAACCACTAGAAGATTCTCCAACAATAGGATATTTCATTTCTTTGAGTTCAAAACGAAATCCTACTACTGCTTTTTTATCAGCTAGTACTGAACGGTAAGCTAAAGCTCTTTGCTTAGATTTTTGAGTTTTTATCGTGTAAGCAGCAATAAATTTCTCTAGATAAGTCTTTTGCTCGATATTTAGAGCTTGGCTGAGTTCAAAATTAGGAGGGGAAGATTCTTTGCCAAAAATCTGATTCTGTTGGATTTTATGGAAAGAATCAACAGTGGATGATGTTGCTGAAGCTGATTGAAATTGCTTGTTTTTTGTTGACAAAGACTGCTCTGTAGATGTCCCATTGTTTTGCAAAACTTCTAACTGTTTAGACATGATATGAGACATTACTTCGAGTTGCTGTTGTATTATTCCTTCTCGAAATGTCTCAAATACTTTCTCACCTATTCTTGGTTCAATGGAGTTATTTTCACTTTGAGATTGAGTAGATTGTTGTAAAGTTTCCTCTAATTGAGATTGAATTCCCCATTGCGGAGATAAGTTTACATCTATATATGTGGCTAAAGCATCAAGAGTAGTTAATTCTTCAAAAAACTTACGGATTGGTATGTTAATTCCATAGGTTTTTTCAACTTTACTCCCGACTTCCATAAGAGTGAGTGAATCAGCTCCCATTTCTAGAAGATTATCATGAATATCTATTTCTGATGAAGCATCAAAACCTAATACCTGAAAAATTAAAGAATTAAGTTCCTGAATAATTTTATCTCGTCTGTTTTTGATTATGTTGTCTTTTTCTTCGATCAAGTCTTGTGTTCCTGTTTGTTGATTTTTTTCCGTTTCAATCCAATAACGTTGTCGTTGGAAGGGATAAGTAGGCAATATCACCTTCTTACGAGAATAATCTTTATCAAACCCTAACCAGTCAACTTTAACTCCCCGTACATATAATTCACCCAAGCTTTGTAGCATTTGCTGCCAATCTTCGCGTTCCGATCTCAGAGAAGGCAACCATACTCCCACATCCTCTGGTAAACACTGCCTTCCCATTCCTAACAAAGTTGGTTTGGGTCCAATTTCTAAAAATACTTCATAACCTTCTTGATGCAAAGTCTCCATACTTTGGGCAAATTTCACTGGTTTCAGGAGATGATTTACCCAATAGTCTGGGGTGGCAATACTCTCGTCTGCCTTCACTCCTGTTACATTTGAGAGAAGTGGAATGCTCGGTTGATTGTAGGTTATTTCTGAGGTTATTGCCTTAAACTCCGCCAACATTGGTTCCATTAAATGTGAATGGAAACCATGAGATACTTGCAGTTGTTTTGTCTTAATTTTAAGTGAGTCTAATTTTTCTTTGACTGTGCCAAGTCCTTTTGCTTCACCAGAAATAACCACGCTAACAGGTCCGTTAATCGCTGCTATTGTCACTTCTTGTGAGTAGGGGGTAACGATTTGATTGATTTGCTCCACCGATGCCATTACCGATAACATTTCACCCCCTGGGGGTAGCTGTTGCATCAGCCGTCCCCGATGGGCAATCAGTTTAAAACCATCTTCTAAGCTCAATACTCCTGCGATGGTGGCTGCCACATATTCTCCCACACTATGACCCATTACTACCGAAGGTTTGATTCCCCAGGATGACCATAGTTTATAGAGAGCATATTCTATTGCAAATAAAGCAACTTGAGTATAGGCGGTTTGAGCGAGGACATTCTCCGAAGCTTCATCGCCATAAAGGATTTCTAATAAAGGTTTATCTAAATAAGTTTCTAGAATTTCGCAGCACTGGTTCAAGGTTTGACGGAAAACGGGTTGGGTTTCATAAAGTTGCCTTCCCATATTGATATA
>JBCCYD010000687.1:0-2377 GCA_039190385.1 Cyanobacteria bacterium P01_F01_bin.143
CATTGATATAAGAATTAATATGTAAATCAATTCACGCGATTATTTGACAGAATCAATTCTCATTTTTATTTCCCCTGCGTCATCCACTCTTATTTGCCATTTTGACACTTCTAAAAGATTGGAAATGACAAAGTGACTGTGTATTCGACCCAAAAACCCAAATGGAATATTCTTTGTCATAATTTGCTTATTAAATATTAATCATAAAAGCAGACAAAGATCATGACCATTGTAAAAACAAATCGAGAAGCACTTCCGTCATTCAGCAATCTGTTTGACGATTTCTTCAACACCGAATTAGGTCATTGGAGAAGAAGTAATTTTTCTGAAAGCAACACAACGCTTCCTAAAGTAAATATCAAGGAAGACGATAACGGATTTATTGTAGAAATGGCTGCTCCTGGAATGAAAAAATCTGATTTCAATATCGAATTAGATCACCATCTTTTAACTATTTCTTCTGAAAGGGAAGAAGAGAATAATGGCGAAAATAGTAAATATAGTAACAGAGAATTTGCGTATCACTCATTCCATAGATCCTTCACACTACCGGAAAGCGCAAATGGGGAAAAGATCAAAGCTTCCTATGAAGACGGAATCTTAGAAATAGCCATTCCTAAAAAAGAAGAAGCTAAACCCAAACCCCCAAGAACAATAAGTATTTCATAGTAAGTAAAAAAGAGAATGATATGGAAAAGCTGGCTTTAGGTCTTGGCTTAATTTACCTTTTCTGCATCATTCTCTTTTCTCAGCGCAAGTATGGATTATTTCAATGATGTAAAACTCCCTTATCAATTATAAAACAAATCAGTTTTTTAGCACCTGTAATTCCTTTTCTTAATTTTTGCATTTCATCAACTCGATTATGGGTTAGAATTATTTATTTTACAGAAAACTCCTAACTTATGAAATTGCAAAAAATTCTTTACTGGGTATTTACCATTCTCCTATGTCTTATGATGATTATAAGTGTGTTTTTTTATCTGACTAATACTAAAGAAGTTGGAGAGAATTTTGAGTCATTAGGCTACCCGGCCGCTTTAGTTATCCCGCTTGCTATTGCAAAGTTGTTGGCAGTAATTGCCATCTTGTCTAACAGATCTAAACTGTTAAAAAGACTCGCTTATTATGGACTTGGGATAAATTTTATTTTGGCTTTAACCGCCCATCTGATGGCTGGTGATGGTGAGTTTGGAGGGGCTGCAATCGCAATAATTTTATTAGCGGGATCGTACTTCTATAACCAAAAAGTATTTGCTGAGAGTTGATTTCAGCAAGTCCAACAATTTGCTTTTGTCTGGATCTATTCCCAATTTTTTTGTTTGGTAACAAAATAGTGTCTTGAGATTGATTTATCATAAACAATCATATGATGGTTAATCAAATAGTCCCGAACTAAGATAACGATCTCCACGGTCACATACAATAAATACAATTGTTCCTGATGTAATTTCAGAAGCTATTTGTAGCGCTGCGGTGAGTGCTCCCCCACTACTCATTCCACTTAGTATTGCTTCTTCTTTAGCAAGTCTTCTCGCCATGTTCCTGGCTTGATCTTCATTCACATCGATGGTTCTGTCAACTCGATCCCTTTCGAATATTTTAGGTAAAAACGCTGGTGACCATCTACGAATACCTGGTATACTTGATCCCTCTGTTGGTTGAGTCCCAATGATTTGAATTTCAGAATTTTGCTCTTTAAGGTACCTGGAAACCCCCATGATAGTACCAGTAGTACCCATGGCTGACACAAAGTGAGTTATTTCATGATTGGTATCGTTCCATATCTCCGGCCCTGTGGTTTTATAGTGCATTCCATAGTTATCAGGATTAGCAAATTGGTTGAGGATATAATAGCCTTCTTCTTCAGCCATTTTCTCTGCCAGCTCCCGCGAGTATTCTATTGTTCTGTCTGCCGGAGTCAGGATGACGTTTGCTCCGTAAGCCCTCATTGCATGTACTCGTTCTATGGTACTGTTATCAGGCATAAGCAGCGTCATCTCTAACCCCATCGATTGGGCAATCATTGCTAACGCAATTCCCGTATTACCGCTTGTAGCTTCAATCAAGCGATCTCCTTTCTTGATTTCCCCCCTTTCAAGGGCACCTGAAATCATACCATAAGCAGCCCTGTCTTTCACACTTCCACCTGGGTTTTGACCCTCTAACTTTCCCAGGATGGTCACATTATCTTTTTGATTTATCCGATCTATCTTAACTAATGGAGTCTTGCCAATAAGATTGAAAAGAGTGTTCATAAACAGCTAAATAGCAGTTAATTATATGATTTTACTTTATGTTCATTTGGCGCTTTATAGTAAACCTGTGTTGAAGGCGGTACACTTTCGGTTAGCCATACATTTCCACCTATAATAGA
>JBCCYD010000688.1:0-2369 GCA_039190385.1 Cyanobacteria bacterium P01_F01_bin.143
AAGGTCTTCTTTGTGACATTACTCTTTTTGGCTCTCATTATTAAGATTTTGTCATCTATGTAGCATCCCACAAAACTGCCAAAATATAGTCATCTCTTAATTCGATATCTTTGCTATTTTATTTAATCCTCATTCCTTAGTTACCTGCGATCGCGCTTTACTATCTCAATAACTTCTAAGCTCGAAGTTTAATATCTTGCCCAAACAATTGATCAGCAATTTTTAACAGCTTTTTACTTACAAATCGAGGAACTTTATTCCAGCTACTGATGCGAGGATAATCCATCGGCCAAAGCATTAAATTACTACCCTCAGGATATAGCTCTTCATATTCAGCAAAGTTATCATATTCGTCTCTGTTTTCTTTCTGGGGTAAATAACTTTCGGCAGCAGTTCCTTCGGCAATTAATAAACAATGGTTTTCCAATTCCACATGATAGTAAGTAAAAGTTTCTGTCGGTTCAGTTTTAACAATGGAAATATCGTTAACCAAGGCTCCGGCATTAATTAACAATCCATCAACAAACATCGCGTGATCTGGTGAAACATAAAGATCGCGATGGGGAAGATTTTTGCCTAAAGCACCAGCTTTAATTAACACTGGATAACCCCGCAGCGGATTTTTCACTTGATAGGGTTTGATGGTTTGTTTGCTAATCCATTTAATAGTTTCAGTCCTGCCCTCAGCAGTAATTACAGTATCTCCAATCTGAAGTTGTTCAACAGCAACTTCTCCTTGCTCGGTGAGAATATTAGTACCAGTAAGGAAACATTCAATCAGCACCGACACATTACCGTCATTACGGTTATTTACCACTAGGTCATCAGCATTGCCATCACCATCTAAATCTGCTACGGCTACTGTATAAGGCAAGTCACCCACGGCAAAGGTGGTTTGAGCAGAGAAACTCCCAGAACCATTTCCTAATAAAACAGATACATTATTGTCACTACTGTTAACAACAACAAGGTCATCGGCTGACCCATCCCCATCCAAATCTCCTATAGCAACAAAACGTGGAGCATTTCCCACAGTAAAGGTGGTTTGGGCAGAGAAACCTCCCGAATTATCTCCTAAGAACACCGATACATTATCGTCATCAGTATTCACAACAACGAAGTCATCAGCATTGCCATCACCATCTAAATCTCCAATCGCTATTGATTGTGGAACATTACCCGCAGCAAAGGTAGTTGGAGTTGAGAAACCTCCCGAATTATCTCCTAAGAACACCGATACATTGTTGGCACCACGATTAGCAACAGCCAGATCATCAACATTGCCATCATCATCTAAATCTCCGATCGCTACAGAACGAGGAAAAGTCGGCGTACTCAAGTTAGTTGGAGCCGAGAAGCCTCCTGAATTATCTCCGAATAATACCGATATGCTAGCGCTAAGCTGGTTAGTAGTAACAAGGTCATCAAGATTGCCATCACCATCTAAATCCCCTATAGCCACGGAACGGGGGAAATTTCCTGTCGTAAAGGTCGTTTGGGCAGCAAATCCTCCTGAATCATCTCCTAATAAAATTGATACATTATCATCTTCAGAGTTAGTTACAGCAAGGTCATCAAGATTGCCATCCCCATCTAAATCTCCGATGGCCAGAAAAAACGGTTCACCCCCCACAGCAAAGGTAGTTTGAGCAGAGAATCCTCCAGAACCATCTCCTAATAACACCGATATAGTGTCGTCATCTTGGTTATTCACGACGATATCAGAATTGCCATCCCCATCCAAATCTCCGATCGCTACTCCTAGCGGATCATTACCCGCAGCAAAAGTAACTTGAGGTTGAAAACCAATAAAGCTGCCCTGATACTCTTGCTTTAATTCTTCGACAAAAGCAGAATCGGCAGTAATTTCCCCAATTTGCCATTCCAGATTCCAATTGCCTTGTCCTACTTCTTGGGCTGAAGCGGCAATACTCGCTCCAGTTAAAGAATGGAGTTGAGTTAAGAACTCTGGTGCGGCGGCGACATTACAACCATAGACCAGAATTTCCGCGATACCCCATTCTAGTAGCTGCTGGTTATATTGAGCCAGATTTTCTGAGGTTAGATTGGTATTGCCTAGATGCAAACATCCAGGTGAACCGTGGGAAACTAAATGTAGAGTTTGATAATTTCCTTGGGATAAAGTGATCGTAATTTGGGAAATACTATCTTTGTTGGTATTTAGCAATAAGACTGCGGCATTGTTCCTGACTCCAGCGGCAAGATTTTCCGGAGTTTTTACCCTAGGATCGATGACTACTAGGATAGTTTTTTCGACCGTAGCAATATTTTTATTAATGATTTGCTGCATTTTAAGAATTAGGTAATATGGACAATTTTTGTCTTTCTAGTTACTAATTAGACAGCAA
>JBCCYD010000689.1:0-2365 GCA_039190385.1 Cyanobacteria bacterium P01_F01_bin.143
AATGATAAAACTATTTCTCATTTTTCACCTCATTTTTGATAAACAACCATCTGTCCCAATTGATGGGATAATATCATCGAAATGTCATTTTAATATTAATAGAACTAAAGAATTTGTAACTATGAAGCGAGATTTGCGATTAAGAAAAAAGAATAGCTACTCGATTAAAAATTCTTTGATGCGTTTTCTGATTGTGTTATTTACTAGCTTTTGTTTGGTTACTCCCGCAATGGCCACTGGACTTTATGAGTTACCCAATAGCCCCTTTATCAAAGATATTTGGGTAGTTGATCTAGCTAATGAAATTAGTCTAGCGACTCAAGGTTCCCTCAGTAAAACTTTTAAAGATTTAGCAACATCAACTGGTCAAGAAATTCGAATGGTGGCGATTCGTCGCTTAGATTATGGGCAAACCATTGATACTCTAGCCGATAAACTATTTGCGCGTTGGTACCCTAGTGAAGAATCCCAAAGCAATCAAACGTTACTCGTGATGGATACACTCACTAATACGGCAGCATTAAGAACTGGAGAATCAGCAACGACTTTAGTAAGTTCTGAAATGGCGAAAAGTTTGCTTAGAGAAACGGTAGGTTATGACTTGAGAAATGGTAATCAATATAACCAAGCCTTTCTTGATGCTAGTGAACGTCTAGTAGCCGTACTTTCTGGGGAAGCAGATCCTGGCCCAACTGCTGTGGAAAAAACTATTCAAGTAGCAAGTACTTTCTCTTCTGCGGAAGAAACTAATGATGGAATTGCTTTTATTTGGGTGATTGTTTTATTGGTTGTCGCAACTGTGGTTCCTATGGTGACTTATTTCCTATATGTCATGTAATTTTGATATTAGGAATGAGGTGCTAGGTCGTACCTAGCACCTTTAAATTTATGCTGCTATTTTTTTCCGTGATCAGGACAGGCCGGAGCTTTGAGAGAACGATCTAGCCATCCTTGAGCTTGGTTGGTATGGATTAAAGCTGATTCTGGTTGTTCCTTGAGCAAAAAAACTAATGCCGAGGTTAACTGTTGGGCTGCTTGGGCTTTACGGTTTCCTTTGAGTCGATGCCAGTCTTTATGGGAAATTGCTAATCTTTCTGCCAAAGTTTGAGCTAACTCTAAATTGGTGAGATTTTGTAATGATGCTTTCTGAGATAGCTGGGTATTTTCTAACATGAGTTAATATCGTGGATATTTTATTCTTATCTTTAAATTTTAAAATGTCTAGTAACGAATCTGTCTCTAATTATGATAACCATGAAGAGGGTAACGAAAACTCCCCTTCTGAGAATAGCGATCGCGAAATAGCAAAGATCTTAACTGAAGTCGGACAATCTTTAGAAGAACTCAGGGCGCGATATCTACAAGTGCAACAAGATTGGCAAAAACATGGCGAACTTATTAAATACAAACAAGAGTTGGAACAGAAAAAAGCTAATAACTTTGAAAAAGAACCTATAAAAACTGAATTAAAAGATATTGAAAAACAAATAAGTGAATTAGAAATAAATTTAGAAAGTGTTCTCCTGCCCGATATATTTTGGCAAGCTGTGCGTTTTGGCGGTTTAGGAATTGCGATCGGCTGGTTGCTCAAAACTTTAGCTGGTTAGTTCATAAATTTCGATACTAATCAGCGTAAACCTTAAGTAACTGTTGAGGTGTCGCAATTGTCATATCATCAAAAGCAAAGAAATCTTCAGCACTTCCAGCCATATTTGCAATTACAAATTCTACTTGATCAAAAGTTTCATAAGTTCCATCGTCTTTTTGTTCTCCAATAATGCCAATATAGACAGCAGAGCCAGTATATGCTCCGTCAACAGTAGAAGTATAAAGACGATGAGAAGTATTACTAATTGTGGTAACAATTTCTCCATCCTGATAAAGTTTAATTTCCAACTCCCCACCAAAATCGCCTAAATCATAGGCATAGAAGCCAAAAGCCGCAATCTCTTCAGTTAAATCAATCATAAAAGTTGAACTATCGCCGACCGTTGCAGATGTATGCCAGTAATTAGTTCCCGAAGAAGCATATCTTCCGTTATTAAGTTCAATATCAATTGTATTGGCATCTGTGACACCTTCTATATGTTCAATACAATAAACTCGACCATTTCCACCCAAAGTAGCAGTTCCTGCCCCAGGAAAACTCAAATTTAAATTAGCAGAAGTTTCCCAACTGTAAGCCTCAAAATCTTCTGTTCCAATATTTGTTGTTAGTTTGTTTAAAAATTCTGTTTCGGCGTTTTTAGTCCTATCTAAAGAAGCAATAGTACCATCTCCTCCAGAATTAATATCTTCAGCTGAGATAATTTCAAACGCGTGGATTGGCGTTGCTATGAGTAAAGAAGTAGTACTTGTCAAAATA
>JBCCYD010000690.1:0-2351 GCA_039190385.1 Cyanobacteria bacterium P01_F01_bin.143
ACCATCTTTTTTTTTTTTTTACTTTTAGTTTTAAAAAATTAAATTTGTTTTTAAAAAATATAATTTTCACTTTTGGCTGCCCCCCCCAAATTTTTTTTTGTTTTGGTCTCCAACCCCACCCCACAACTTGAGTGAATTAAAAGACTATGGGTTATTCAAGTAGTTTGACGGATAAGGAATGGGAAATTATTGAACCTCTCTTACCTAAGAAAAAGAGAACCAAACCTCCAACTTGGAGTAAGAGAGAAATCTTAGATGGGGTTCTGTATCAGCTAAAAAATGGCTGTAATTGGTGTGATTTGCCGAAAGACTTGCCTCCCTACTCAACTGTATTCTGGCATTACAAACAGTGGCGAGAAGAAGGAATAATCGACAATATCCGAGATGTTCTGCATGAGCAAGTGCGCGAACAGGTTAAAAAAAAGCGAAATGGACAACCTTAATCATCATTGATTCACAAGCAGTAAAGAATACTTGTAATGCTAGTTCAGAGACAAAAGGGTTCTGTTTCTACAAATCTACAAATGGTATTAAAAGACACTTAGCTGTAGATACTTTAGGGTTCCCCTTTTTTACTCACTGCACCAAAGCTAATGTATCTGATGACCAAGGATTAATCGAAATGTTGTCGGAAAACATTGATTATTTCAAATCTAAACCCGTCAACATTCCCAAAATTACTATCCTTCTTGATAATGGGTATCATCCAGAAAAATTAGAGGAAGAGTTAAAGAAAATCTATCCCCAAATAATGACCAAAATTAGATTTAAGCTATCTCCAAAACCATCTAAAGCACAAAAACAGAAAGAAGGGAAAGTCGGTTTTGTCCCAGTGAAAGCGAGGTGGGTCATAGAGAGAACCAATTCGAGTAGGGAGAGATGTAAAAGTTTGGTTAAAAATTTTGAAAGAACTCTTGCTAACTCTACCACCAAAGTTAATCTCTGTTTTGTTCGACTGATGCTAAAAAGATTGGCTACCGCTTAAATAGATCCCAAATGGGTTCTATAGGAAACAAGGTTTCGCATAGTGAATCGCAGTTTCCTATAGGAAACCCAAGTTTCGTAGAGGAAACCGAGGTTTCTTATAGGAAACCACAATTTCCTATAGGAAACGAGCAGCAGCCAGAACCTTTGTCAGATGGTGCTTTGAGAACCCCTCAGACTATTAATACTTATTCAGACTTTATAAAGACTCTCTCAGAACAGGAGCGAGCGAGTTTTTTGAATTTTTGTCAAGAAAAAGCGAAAAATCTTAGTCAGGAGGTGATTGACTTAGAAGCATGGTTGGCAAGTAAGACTAAAGCTGGAGAAAATCGTTGGGAAGTTCAATATCGTTTTTATAAAGCTTCTCGAAGTTCCAGACATCAAGAAGAACTTTCTCGGATACAAGCAAGAGAGCAAGTGAAACAATGGAAGCGTAAATTAGAAGAACAAACCGTTACTGCTACTGTCGCTTGTAAAGAGTCGTTGCACAAAGAGAACGATGACCATGAATAACATGATTCATCAGATGCCTCCTGCAAATATAGAAGCTGAAGAAGCTGTTCTCGGCGGAATCATTATAGACCCCCAAGCTATTGCTAGAGTACGCTTTCACTTAATCTCAGAAGCTTTTTATGTCAAAGGTCATCAAGATATTTATAGTGCTGCGATGCAACTTGATAATCAAGGTAAACCAACAGATTTATTAACGATTATTAGTTGGCTCAAAGACCACAATTTACTTGAGAGTATAGGAGGTAGGAATAAATTAGCAACACTCGTAGACCGCACAGTATCCGCCGTAAACATTGATTTTCTCGCCGATTTAATCATGGAAAAATTCTTGAGGAGGCAATTGATAAAAGCGGGTAACGAAATCGTTCAACTTGGCTATCAGGCAGAAATTGAGCTACCACAAATACTAGATTGTTCTGAACAAAAAATCTTTCAAATCTCCAATCAAAGGACTTGCTCAAATACCGAACATAACAGCACAATAGCCTTTGCTGCTTACAAAGAAATAGAAAATGTCAATCCTATTTATTCAACAGGATTTGAGCAACTAGATAAGTTGATAGTGGGATTTGAACCAGGTACGTTAACTTTGGTTGCAGGCAGACCATCAATGGGGAAAAGCGCTATCTCCCTAAGTCTGGCACTGAAGATGATATTACGTCATTCTCTTCCCGTAATATTTTTTTCACTGGAAATGACTAAGGAGCAATTGGAATATCGCTTGTGGAGTTTAATCAGTATTGCTTCCGATTATAAAGATTGCGACCTGATTCCTATACAAAGTGACCGTATCCGCAGACACCGAGCTTTGAGTGAAACCTTGGCTGATTGGGAATTAAGCAATATAAATAAAA
>JBCCYD010000691.1:0-2351 GCA_039190385.1 Cyanobacteria bacterium P01_F01_bin.143
TAAACATCTTGCTCTGAATATGCTGAGGACTGTTCAGAAAAAACGACAGTCAATCAAAGGATTACGCAAACAAGCTGGGTGGAATGATTCCGTCCTCAAATCCTTACTTTATGCTGCCACAAAAGTGTGAGGTAGCCCTGGAACCTAAATCTCAACAGCTAATTTGAGGAATCGTTTCATGATAATATTGCTACTATCTTTATAGAAAATTTAGGAAGGTATCAAGATTTATGGAAGCAGCAATGCTCTTGGCAAATTTGCCTGAAGCCTATCAAGCGTTCTCCCCTTTAGTTGATGCATTACCATTAATCCCTCTGTTCTTTCTGTTACTTGCTTTTGTTTGGCAAGCATCAGTGGGATTTAAATAAAACCCTGGGATTAAACAAACATCAAAACTATATCAGGAAAATCTACCAGTGATTTGTGATCGCTTAATCAGTATTTCCATATTGATAAGTGCTCATGAATTACTGGTATTTTGCTGTAAGTATTCTTGACTAAAAAAATCAAATTAGCAATTATCTTTTTTTGGCTCTAAGAAGATCAGCAAAGTTTTGTCTTTGTTCTAAAGTTAGGATTTCCCTAGTTTGCAACATACTTTCTAATTGCAATTTTCCTAACTCCTGACGCAGGTTTAATATTTCTTGATGTTTTCTCCGAATCATTGTGGCGGATTCGTTACCAGACATCATAATGGTCAATTCTTCTTTAATAGCAGTTAATTCTTCTTTGATTTTAATAATTTCTGGATAGTAAAGAAGATGTATTCGTTCTATTTTTTTTTGTTGAGCGGCAGTCAAATCTAATTTCTGAAATAAGGTAATTTTGGCATCGCTATCATTTAGAGAAGTATGATTGTCGGCAATTACCCAGGATGAGTATATTTTTTCAGATGAATTTCGGATTGACAGACTGGAATTCGCAGAACAGGGGATAATTTCAAAAAAGCTGATAGCAGCAATTAATAAGGTATCAAGTCTCATTTAGGTGACAGACAAAGATCTATATTTTTTGGGAGAATATTTTTTAATACTTCAGTATTACTGAGAATGAGATAGAACTTGGGGAGTTTCTTCTCTGTGAGAAAAAAACCAATCAATTTCTTGTTCAGGGGAAGAAAAAAGAGCAGTTTGATCGCTAACTGTCTGTTCCCAACTATTCATCAAAAATGTTTCGATAATATCTTGGTCCAATGCTATTTGGGGTGTTTGTTGACTCCAACGACCAATACTCCAAACAACGGCTAAACCTACCATAATTGTCCCAGAAAAAGCTTTTAGTAGTCTCAGAGGATTATCTTGAGAATTTTTTTGAGAAGTTTGATTAATTAAATCCATTACCTGGTTTTCTAGATGAGGAGTTGGGCCTGGGGGCAAAGAGCGATGTTGACGCAAAAAGGCGATCAAATCTTGTTCATCATCTTGAAAAAATTTTTTCATTGTTAGATTTTACATTCCGTCATGGGTTAATAAATAGAATAACTGATAAAGTCCAAACACGTCCTTAAATTGATATTCCTTGCTGTTGTAGAAATTTTTTAAGAATCTTTCTGGCATGATAGAGCCTAGATTTGACAGTGCCGACAGGAATCTCAAGAATCTGAGCTATTTCTTGTTGGGGAATATCTTCTAGATCATGCAAAACTAAAACTACACGATGGGGTAGACTAAGATGCTCTACGCCTCTTTTAACGAGATCTTGATAATGGAGTCTCATTAAATCCGATGTGGGAGGAATATTGGAGGCAATATTTTCTTTGGCGATCGCGTCTAATTCTACGGTCGATTGAGATTTTGTTTTATTACGAGCGAGTTTTCTACGATAATCAGTCGCGACATTCCAGCAGATGCGGTAAAACCAGGTGGAGAAATATTTGGGGGTTCGGAGTTTAGGTAGTCCTTTCCAAGCTCGGAGGAAGACTTCTTGAACTAAGTCATCGAGCATGAAATTACCGCATAATTGATACAGGGTAGAGCGCGCCTTTTGCTGATACATTTGATATAGCAGCCGAAAACTTTCGCTATCTCCTTGTTGAGAACGCAAGACTAAATCTGATTCATTCAATACAGTAGATTGGACTCTTTTTCTGATAATGCGATCGCTAGTTAGCACCTGACAAAGTTTTACAATGTATTTTGGTTATGTCTTTAGACGGCATGCAGATGACATTGGTTCAATTTTTTTATCTAGGTTTGTTATTACTCGAATAATACTCAATATTTAAAATATTTAATTTTTAATCTAACTTCTGATAAATTCTGCCTTTCCAGTTTTCTCCTTCTCCGAGCCAATATTTTCTTGCAGAGTCAATAGTCATCAGAGTGTACAAAAATGCGATCGCAGGAAGACTA
>JBCCYD010000692.1:0-2349 GCA_039190385.1 Cyanobacteria bacterium P01_F01_bin.143
AGGTTTGGATATCCAAACCTGGAAAGACTGGTTTGGCTTTGTATCCCAGTTTTAAAGAAGGAAGCTTAAGCAGTTGACGGATTATCAATCAGAATAGAATGTCTTCGCTTGTCTTGAGTAGAAATTAGCCACTCGACAATGAATTCAATCAATTTCTTTAAATCACTATAGTTAGGAATATTTAGTGATAAATGACCACCCTTGAAATTTTGCAGTGTAACGTGGCTATTAGCTCTGGTCATTATAACTTTTTTTAAAGTTTTAGATTGTTCTCCATCAAGAGGATCTTGGTCGAAGCTGATCAGCAAATTGTTGGCGATGAAATATTTTGTCCTAATCCGCTCCATCGTTGCTTCAGGTGAGGGGGTATGTTCGATCTCATGCTCTTCAGGAATATCAATATTAAGACCTAAAAACAGATGAATTCCCTTCTTCAGTCTATGGTTATTAAAAGAGATTAAAATATTACCGTTCCGTTTCACACAAGGTTGACAACCTATTAATAAATGTAATTTTGAACCAAGGCTATGTCCTAGTCCGTAAATAGGAAGATTATCTTCATCTAGATAGTGTTCAGCTTTCAATGCATAGATAACAAATTCAAATTTATTTAATATTTGCTTAGCCAGTTCATCATGGTTGTCAACATTAATGCCATATGGAGTAGCAATAATGATGTATCCTACCTCCGCAAGTGGTTCTAATAGTTGGTGATAAGTGTAGTGAGGCCATACTGCTGCAAGAAATCCACCTAGAAAATGGATAATGCCGATAGGTTCTTTCTTTGGTTTTAACACCCATAAGTTTTTAGGAATCTCTTGCCACTGCATCTCAAGTCTCAAATTGCTAATTGTTTCTTAACGAATTAAACTGTATCACCTTAATTCCTAACTCACCTACCGCATATTATTCATATAGATGTAAGTTGGCACTGGCTCCTCGAAAAACCTGAAAGTCAAAATATCCCCGGGATCTAAGTAAATTGGATTATCCACTGCATTAAAAACAATGTCATAGGAGTCATCCTCATAATCGACAATTTCTTCGGGGACAAACTCTTGTCCATTGAGTAACAAAGAAGTAAAGAAAATTCCTGATTCTGTAGCGTAATCGGCACTAAGATTGATAGAATCTGAAATCCTCAGTCTATCTAACAAATGTACAGACAAGAATTATGTCAGAATAATAAGGGTAAAGACTCTTTAATCAGAATACTTTTTAAGGTTACTCGTATGTTGTTTTATGAGTTACTTAACGAGCTCACTAAATTGTATTACTACTTATTACTTAAACAAAGAGATTAGAGAGAATTTTATAGTTGGTAGCATCAAAGTAAAGATTTTTCCCTATGACAATTTCTATTGCTCATCTTGGCCCTACTGGAACTTATTCGGAAACCGCAGCTTTGGTTTATGCCAAATGGTTAAGAGAAAATTACAATCAAGAAGTTGTCTTTAATGTTCATCCCAGTATTGCTGTGGCTTTAAAGGCTGTGGCGGATCAAAAATGTGATTGTGCAGTGGTGCCCATAGAAAATTCTGTTGAGGGCAGCGTCACTATGACTTTAGATAGTTTGTGGCAAAGGACAAATCTTAAGATTTTGCGAGGTTTTACGATCCCTATTTGTCATATGTTGTTATCTCGCAATCGTTCTCTCAAAGGGATTACGACGGTTTATTCCCATCCGCAGGCTTTGGGGCAATGTCAAAAATGGCTAGAAAATAATTTACCTCAAGTAAAATTGGTACCCACTAATTCCACCGCAGAAGCGTTAAAGTTTCCCCAACAAGATTTGCAGTTTGCCGCGATCGCATCTGCTAGAGCAGCTCAGTTATATCAAGTCCCAATCTTAAAGTCACAAATCAATGATCGCCCCGATAATTGCACTCGTTTTTTAGTTATTGGATTAGAAAATATTAATCAAGGTAGTTATCTTTCTCTGGCTTTCAGTTTGCCGCAAAATATTCCTGGTGCTTTAGTCAAACCATTACAAATTTTTGCCGAGAGAAATATTAATCTCAGTAAAATTGAATCTCGTCCTACAAAACGTTCCTTAGGAGAATATCTTTTCTACATGGATTTAGAAGGTAATGTTAATGATTCGAAAGTTAAATCTGCCCTGCAAGAGTTACAAGAATATACCGAAGTTTTAAATATTTTTGGCAATTATGATTTTATAGATGTTGATGATAATTGCTAATAGCTAATTGATACTAAATCCGATTAGTAAAACCAACTTTTGAATTTGATGAGACAGATGTACGGAGTTGTTTTATTATTGGAAATAAGTGGGGTATATAAACAAGATTTAGTATGAAGTATCTATAAAGTTAAAGATCCTTCGTAAAT
>JBCCYD010000693.1:0-2347 GCA_039190385.1 Cyanobacteria bacterium P01_F01_bin.143
CGTTAACAACAATTGTTTCTCCATTTTCAATAACGATACTATTTTCTAATTGTTCTGAGTTACTCATTCTTTACTGCTTTATGTTGTGGTGTTAAAACTCAAAAAAACTATCTATACAAAATACTTACTTTATTTGACACAAGTAATTGTTTGCATAAACAAAAATATTTTTAATGAATATTTTTATAACGCTGACTCGGCAATGATCAATTACTTATAGATAGTTAATTGATGAAATTAATATAGGGTTGATATCCGTAGAATTACTGGGATTAATCTGAGAGAGAGATTAATTTTAAAATTCTGCTCTTTCTTGTTAAGCGTCAGAACTGAGTCGCCAAGAATAGATTATGAGCAGCTTAGCGGGACTTAAACAAAAATCAAGCCCAAACAAAGCCCAAACTGGCTTTATAAGCAGTAAAAACGTCTATATTTTGATTGAGCCACTGGACAAAACGATAAGACATGGCTGTCCGAAATGCTTCCAAAGCTTCTGGAAAAGTGTTAATTGGTTTATTTGCCCAACGTCTTCTTAACCCTCCCGTCAGCTTATGCCAGAGGATAAATGTATAGGCACAAAAAACCAGAATAAAATGCCTTTCTAAACTTTTAATTCCTCTGGTTTGATATTCTTTCAATCCCAACCATCCCTTAGCCTCACGATAAAATACCTCGACCCAATTTCTCTGGGAATAAGTATCGACTACCCACTGTGGCGTTACGATTGATGAGCCAACATTGGTAATAAAGTAATCTATATCATCTGCATCTTTAAAGGTCGCTGCATTCATAACGATAGCTATTTTTCTTGTTCCTTTTAGACGAGATATTTCTACTTCAATGACAGCCACCCAAACAGTTCTCGCTTGTTCTAAGTTGATTGAAATTTGAGTATAAGCACTGTTGGGCAATGATTCTGCCAAAGCATCTAATCTTATTTCTTTGGTTAATTCTTCTGAATCAACAACTTTGACCTTACGATTTTTAGCCAGTCCTCCTAAGTAGTTTAAGTTTTTATTTTCTAATTCCTTGAGAAACTTTGTATTATTACCATATCCTGAGTCGATTAATACTATTCCTGGTCTATATCCTCGGTTCAAACTTCGCTTGATTAACTCTAAAGCCAACTCTGGCTTTTTTTTGAACAGAGGGTCTTTCTTTCCTTCAGGCAACGAATTACCATGTTGATACAATTCTAGATCTAAAGGTAGGCTTTTTTTGCCATCATACAAATGTGTTGTTACTATTACATTCCCGTTATCAGTTTTTCCTATTTCACCAATATATTGACGACCTACTCCTGCTGTAAAATTTCCACTCTTCCTATGTCCTGAATCATCAACAATTAAACTAAATCCTCTGCTTACTCTAGTTTGATTGCATTTGTTCATCACCTCCAAACGTCGCTCATTTATGTTCTCTGCCGACCAAGTTGCTTCAGTTAAGAAGTGGTGTAATTTATGGTAAGTTACTCCTACAGAGTCTGAAGCCATTTGATATATATTTTTTCGCTCACTTTCTCCCAATAAACCCCCTAAATAGTTTCTAAACTCTCTTTTTTGCGCTTTATTTCGCAATAAATCATCAAATTTGCTACACCATCTGTCGAAGCAAGGAGGCATGGCTGCGGGAGTAGTTTCTTTCACGGTCACGAGGGCTATTAATAATAATGTTAAAGTCAATCACAGATAGTATTTTATATCATTTTTACTCTTAAATTTGTTTAAGTCCCGATAGCTGATAGCTAAAAACTAGTGAAGTTGAACGAAGCTAATTCACATCAAACGTACATTATCAACTTTCTGACGGGCATATATGATATCTTGCGAAGAATACTTTTTATGGCTTGTTCAGAGCAAAGATAGTGAATCAGCTAGTTAGCGTTATTGTTCCCACCTATAATCGATCCGATTTGCTTAGTAGAGCGATCGCATCTATTGTGGCTCAATCATATCCCCATTGGGAAGTAATTGTCGTGGATGATGCCTCACAGGAAGATATTGCCCAAGCAGTTGAGCAGATAGATGATCAGCGAATACGTTATGTGCGTCATGCAGTAAATTTAGGTGGCTCAGAGGCTAGAAATACAGGCATTCGCAAGGCTCAGGGAGAATTTGTTGCCTTTATCGATTCTGATGATGTTTGGCTACCCCAGAAGCTGCAAAGACAGTTAGAAGCTCTGGAATCAACCCATAACGGAAAGGATCTGGTTTGCTACAGTAGGTTTCAATCGAGTCCCCAGGTATTTTACGCCCAATCAATCTTTCCCCATCGCGGGAAACAACCCCAAGAAGCTGTTGCGGATTATCTTTGGACAGCAGGAGGAGAAATGCTAACTAGCACTCTA
>JBCCYD010000694.1:0-2335 GCA_039190385.1 Cyanobacteria bacterium P01_F01_bin.143
AGTCTACCGCATTTATGAAAGACAATCTCGCAGCATTTAATGCGAAAGGGATTACAGTCCCAGTAATTTTAGGTGGTGCGGCACTGACACCGAAATTCGTTTATGGGGATTGTCAAGAGACTTACCAAGGGCAGGTCATTTATGGCAAAGATGCTTTTGCCGATTTAACCTTTATGGATCGGCTGATGCCCGCCAAAGAGCAGCAATGTTGGGTGGATACCGAAGGCTTTACAGGGGAATTTGCTCATTTTAACCAAAAGAGACGCAAGATTAGTAAAGATTTAGATCGAGAACTCAATGGTAATGCACCGAAATCCAATGAACCTATTGTTATCGATACCGAGCGATCGACAGCGGTAGCGATTGATATCGAACGTCCTGCGCCACCCTTCTGGGGAACGAAAATTCTTCGGAGTGACGATCTAGATTTTGAAGAACTGTTCTGGTACATGGATTTGCAGGCACTGTTCGCAGGGCAATGGCAATTCCGTAAACCGAAAGACCAATCTCGTGAGGAATATGATTGGTTCCTAGCATCGAAGGTCCATCCGATCTTGGAAGGATGGAAGCAAAAAATTCGCAGTTCACAATGGTTGGAACCCACGCTAGTTTATGGCTATTTTCCCTGTGCAGCGATGGACAATTCCGTTCATGTTTACGAACCAAGTGTCATCGAGCAGGGTTTAACACCTAAAACAGCAACCCCGTTTGTCACTTGGACATTCCCTCGTCAGAAATCTCGAAATCGGCTGTGCATTGCTGATTTTATCCGTCCGCTCAAACAGGATCAATTTGATGTTTTTCCTATGCAGGCAGTCACTATGGGAGAAATTGCTACCCAGAAAGCACAGGAACTTTATCAAGGAAACAACTACACCGATTATCTCTATTTCCACGGGATGGCAGTGCAGTTGGCAGAAGCTTTGGCGGAATGGAGTCATGCCAGAATTCGGCAGGAATTAGGTTATGGGGATTTGGAGCCAGATAACATTCGCGATGTATTAGCGCAGCGGTATCAGGGTTCTCGGTATAGTTTTGGCTATCCAGCTTGTCCGACGGTGATGGATCAAGTGCCACAGTTACAATTATTGGGATGCGATCGCATTGGGATATCGATCGATGAGAGCGAACAGCTTTATCCAGAGCAAACGACCACTGCTTTTGTCTCCTATCATCCTGTCGCTAGATATTTTAGTGCGTAAAAGCGATCGTTAATGGGGTCGTGCTTAAATCCAGGCGACCTCTAATTTTTCGGCTAATTGCTAGGTTTCCGTAGGATGTGTTAGCGATAGCGTAACACATCAAAACTTGACTCTGTGGTGCGTTAGGCAAAGCCGTAACGCACCCTACAAGCTACAAGCTGGATTGGCTTTCAAAATATAGGTTCTAAATGAGTGAAACAAACGATATATCGAATTGGCATCAAGATTTTATTGCCAGTAATTTACTAGTCATTGGCTACAATGCTTGGGCAGGTCATCTCAGTCAGAAGCGCGGCGCGATCGTTTGCAGTCTGAATTCTTCGATGGTGGGTGTTACTGGAGAATCATTCAAAACTCATTTTATCGGGAGATCTCGTCTTGCGCCGTTCCTTAATGCCTGGTTAACCGCTCCTAAAACAGCAATTTTGCCCCATCACTTGATGATTGCTCACATCTTGGAAGCTGTCGATAATTATCGTCCAACGACAGAGGTTATTTTATTGCTAGAGTCTTTTGATCAGGCAACGTTCTTTTACTTGAAGAACTTACCCATTACACCACCTCAATGCTACAAGCAAGTACTTAAGACCTGGGATGAATTTCAGCCAGGAGTAAGAGGAAATGACGATAATCCTAAAGTAGTGCAGAGCAAACCTATCTAAATGAAAATTGACGCGAGCGTCCAACAAAAAAATATCGAAAAGGCCATTACAATACAGATAAATTAGTTTGTTACATACATGAAATTATCTTTGGGCAATCGAGATTGAAAGTGATCGCTCAAAGATGATCGAGAAACAAGAAAAACATTCACTGTTCATGCCTTATGGAATACAAACTCAAAGAGCAATTGGTAGAGTTTAATGATGAATTTGGTTGTATGATTATTGGAATATGTGGAGGAAGTGCTTCTGGTAAAACTTACTTAGCTGAGTTACTTAAGGGTCAAATTGGAGAAGATTGCTATATTATTAGCTACGATTCTTACTATAAGTCAATTGATGATCAAAAAATAATTGATTACAACTTTGATGAACCCTCAGCACTAGATACACCTTTACTGATTTCCCACCTTAAAAAGCTAAAGAAAAAATCTTATATAGAAGTTCCTAAATTCAGTTTTTTAACTTCAA
>JBCCYD010000695.1:0-2309 GCA_039190385.1 Cyanobacteria bacterium P01_F01_bin.143
GTAAATTAGAACAAATAGAGTTAGAAATTACTGCTAAGTTAGCAGATTGTAATCTGGCTAGTGAAATATATCAATTACTTAAGCCTTATAAGCATGGAGAATTAATTTTATTGGCGGCTCGGACTTCGCCGGAGAATCGTAATATTATATGGAATTATCTGACTAAGTTATCGAAGGTTCAAGCAATTTTGAATGGTAATGATCTCAAGGAATTGGGTTATAAACCAGGTCATCAGTATAAGGAAATGTTAGATCAATTGTTGGCTGCCACTTTGGATAAGACAATTACTTCCCGCGATGAGGCAGAAGCATTTCTTAAAGTAAAATATTAACAAAAGCCATAACAGTTGATACCGGTGGTACTGGCATATTGAGTTGTAAACTGAGTGTTAGCGATCGCTGACTTAAATTGCGATCGCTTATCTAACTTAGCTTAAAACTGATTCCGATAAGGCTTGGTAGGTTTTTTCCTGTTCTTATTATTTCTATTTTTCTCGTAATCGATTTCTTTGAGTTTCTTCATGATGCGAGTGAAATACTCATCCATATACTCTTCAAGCGTTGTTATCTCTTCACGAGCAATCCCAAAAGTCTTATATACATCTTCCATATCGGCATCAAAAGGATTGCCACTAGCAAAAACTTCCGCAAAAGTTAAACGATCTGCGGTATTCTGACCCCATTGAAAAAATCGTGTGATCCGACGCATCAAACGCAATGCAGTCAAAGAAACCCGAGTAATCTTGGCCGTTTCCCCTGATAATCTTTCACAAAGCCTCATAATCTCAGAAGCTTCCCACGCCCTAGTTCCCACAACGGGAAAAGTTTTTTTGGAAGTTTCTGGAACTTCCAAAGCCCGAATCGCAAATTTGGCAATATCTTGAGTATTCATATAGGCGATCGGTGTACTTTCCCCCGTAATCCAGACTAATTGATTATCCAAAATTGGAACAGCATATTGCGCGATCAACCCCTGCATAAAACCACCAAGACGCAGAGTAGTATAGTTCAAACCAGATTCTTCTAAAAATAATTCTGTGCAATGCTTAATTTCCATTAAGGGAACTTCGGGATGCTTTTCGGCATTCAGAATTGAAAAGAAAATATATCTATCTATTCCTGCCGCTTGAACTGCTTGAATTAGATTAACTTTCCCTTCCCAGTCAACAGCTTTGACACTAAGAGAATCAGTAATTCTCGTGGTAGCTGCATCAATAATTGCATCAATACCTTCTAATGCAGGAGCGATAGTTTCGCGATCGCAGATATCTCCCTTGACTAATTCAGCACCCCATTCCTTGAGAAAAGGAGCTCTGTTAAAACTACGTACTAAACAACGTACTTCGTAGTTCTGGTCTAAAGCATGACGTACTATCTGTCTTCCTAAAGTACCAGTACCACCGACTATTAATAACTTCATTTAATATTTTTTTGTTAACATTTTGTAATCTTTCTCTAAGATTCTACCAAAAAAAGCCTTAATCACACGACTTGATCATGAAGCAAAGATTAGGGCAGTGATTGATTTACCTAACCTTGCACTAAATATTAAAGAAAAGATAAGAAAAATAAATAAGCTTGAATTTATCACAGACTTCCGAAATAGAAAATTGGCATTTAAGCCTTGATTGAGCTAAATTAAGGCGTTTGGGTTGATATTTCGTTCAAATATTAGTCTTTTACCCAAATTTAATAGCTAATTTCAAAGTTTTTTTAAATCTGCAACTAATTTAATTAAGGGTAAGTACTTATGAGCAACAGTAACTTAATTAGAGTATTATTGCTTTTCACTCTAGTTGGGACTCTATCTAGTAATTACGCTTTGAAAGCATCTGCTCAATTAACCAATGGTTTATCCTCAAGCACAGCGCAACAAAGACAAGAGATTCCCAGCGACCAAGATATCCTGCAAAAAATTGAGATTATTCAACAAAAAGCCGAAAATTTTCGGCAAACAGTAGATAGTGTTAATCTGCAACTCCAAGAAAAATTAAATTCACCAAAAAGTAGCCAGATAGTAGATTTTTCCAAGGCATTAGCCAATTGGGAACAATTGAATATCATTTGGCGTGATTTTACGAAAGACCTAGAAAAAAATCCTGAATTTTTCAATCTATTACAAGAAGATAAAATTTTCCATGATATTGATCAAAACTTGGATTTTCAGAAAGAAATAATAGCCAATTTAGCAAAAATATTTAATAAGTCTTCTCCCTCTGCCAATTTTGAAGAGGAAACCCAACATAAATTTGCGTTAATCTCTACGAATAAAGCAAGGGAATTAGAATTGCAGGTTTCTCAAATAGAAA
>JBCCYD010000696.1:0-2302 GCA_039190385.1 Cyanobacteria bacterium P01_F01_bin.143
GCGCTAATGGTTGTTTTTTTCTGAATTTTTTAAGTTTTTTCTTGGTGATTTAAAGAATAAATAATTATAGATGTAGCGATCGCATTTTCTTTGAATTCAATTATTTGGACTCTGCCTTTTGAATATTGATAAGATCGTGGAAGATGATTTACTTACTCTTCCGAAGCTGTGGCAAAAGCCGTTTTACAAAAATTGGCCTTGCCTAATATAAGATAAATATTAACCACGATGCCAAGTAGTGCCTTCTTTAGTGTCAATAAGACTAATCCCCTCAGCTTTTAACTCATCTCTAATGCGATCGCTTTCAGCCCAATTTTTTACTTTTTTGGCTGTGGCTCGTTGCTCAATCAATTGCTCAATCTTTTCATCAGTTAAACCATCACTAACCGTCTCTGCTGTTAATTCTGCTTTAAAACCTAAAATTCCTGACAACTCTACTAAAGTATGCCAAAGAGTTTCTAGCTTTTGCGTTTCTGTTGTGGTTTTCCCTTGGTGAACTATGATATTACCTTCTTTTTCTAGCTCCTTAGCCATTTCAAATAATATTGCCAACCCCGCAGTAAAGTTAAAATCATCGTCTACTGCATCCTTAAATCTTTGCTGGATTAATTCCCGTGATTCAGTATCGGTAATAAAGCCATCAAATCCTAAATCTTGACCAAAGCGATCGCCGAATAATAATCCTTCTTTCAGAGTTTCCCAACCATTAGTAGCAGATGCGATCGCCTCATCTGTAAAATCAACAGGTTTGCGATAATGAGCCTGTAAAATGAACAAACGCATTGCCATAGCTTCTACCGGTTTATCCAATAACTCCCGAATTGTTGTAAAGTTCCCCAGAGACTTCGACATCTTCTCCCCATCAACTTTAACCATGCCATTATGTAACCAATAGTTAGCCAAAGTTTGACCATTTGCCGCTTCGGATTGAGCAATTTCATTTTCGTGATGGGGAAAGGCCAGATCACTACCACCCGCATGAATATCAATAGTTTCGCCCAATCTTTCCCTGACCATAGCAGAACATTCGATATGCCACCCAGGACGACCCTCACCCCAAGCCGAATCCCAGCAAGGCTCTCCTTCTTTAGCCGCTTTCCATAAAGCAAAATCGCAAGGATCTTTTTTCTTCTCTATTTCCGGATTATCTACTCTGCCACTAGCTCCTGTTTGCATATCTTCTAATTTTCTACCTGAGAGCTTGCCGTAGTCGGAAAATTTTCTCACGGAATAATAAACATCACCATCAGCCGGATAGGCAAATCCTTTGGCTTCGAGATCCCCCACCAATTTTTTGATGCTATCTAGAGACTGGGTTGCCCTGGGATAATCATTGGCTTCGCGAATTCCTAGCCTTGACATATCTTCAAAATAGGCTTTGATAAAGCGTTCGGAAACATCTTCCATTGATGTTCCTTCTTTTCTTGCGCGATTTAGGATTTTATCGTCAATATCGGTGAAATTCTGAATATAATTAACTTCATATCCTAACCATTCGAGATAGCTTCGCACGACATCCCAGACTAAACAGGTTCTAGCATGACCTAAATGGCAATAGTCATAAACTGTTATGCCACAGCAATACATCCGCACTTTATTAGCTTCTAGGGTTTTGAAGATTTCTTTCTGGCGAGTGAGGCTGTTGTAAACTGTTAAAGTCATGATTTTGGTTAGGAATGATATTGCAGCACGCAATTAATAATTTAGAGAATCGGCGCGATCGAGTCAACTGGAAAACAGTCATCAGTCGTCAGTTATCAGTTAACAGTTAACAGTTAAAAATTTGCTCAATAAAATCTAATAATATTTGGCGATGAATTGTACCTAGGGGTTTTTCCATTTTAGGTTTATCAGAATAGTGAAAGCCGCGTTGGATATTTTCTATGGGTACTAAATCCAAATCCCAACCTTCATTAAGTTCTAATTTATGTAACCTAACTTTTAGAGGAGCATGAAAAATATAGCGTTCTGCTCGATAATCGGTATAGCAATTAAATAATTTTGGTTTTTCAATCGTATAGTTTATTTCTTCAATTAGTTCTCTTTTTATTCCTAATTCGGGAGTTTCTTCTGGTTCTAGATGACCACCAAATAATCCCCAGCAATCAGGATAGATAATACCTTCTATCTTATCTCTTAGCTGCATTAAAAATTTATTATCTCGATAAAGAATTGCCATTGCTACCATAGGAGGTGTTTTATCCATGATTGTAAGGATTCTAGGATGAAGTCAATAGAAAGAAGAGCGGAAGCAAATACCAAAGGAATCTCATGAAAGTGTTTTTTTGATTGATATACAAGA
>JBCCYD010000697.1:0-2285 GCA_039190385.1 Cyanobacteria bacterium P01_F01_bin.143
GTGAAAGAGCTAAAATCCTATCCAGGAAATTATCCTGAAGATTGGCAACCTGTCTTGCTCCATCAATATTTACTGCAATATGCTCAGATAACTCCTGATGCTGCTGCGATTATCTCTGCCAATTGTCAATGGAGTTATCAAGACTTATCTCATTACTCCTATATTTACGCCGATATTTTAGCTAATTGTGGTCTAGCTCATGGAGACAGAATAGTTTTAGAATTAGACCCATCGCCCCAGGCTATAGCTTTAATTGCAGCATGTTCTTTATTGGGACTCGTTTATGTTCCTGTTAGCCCAGAAAATCCGCCGGAGCGAGTAAAACAAATTCTAGAAATTACAGGAGCTAAACTACATGTTGTAGGGTCTTCAGAAAAGGATATTGGTATTGTTAATTCTCCACAAGGACTTCAAGGTTGGCTAGAAGGTAATGCGCTAAATATTCAAGGTAGATTGTTAGAAAAATTTCATTCTCGTAAAAGTTGCGTCCTAGAATCAGACTTAGCCTATATCATTTTTACTTCGGGAACGACGGGTATTCCCAAAGGAATTATGATGACTCATCGCGCTACACTGTCATTTCTTCGAGCTTTAGTTAATTACTGTAAATTGAACTCAGATGCTAGGGTCGGAACGATCGCGCCATTACAATTTGATTTTTCTTTACTAGACATTGGTTTGGCATTAGGAAGTGGTGCAACTTTAGTCCAAATACCGCGCCAGCTTTCTCTATTACCTCCAAAATTTATCCGCTATTTGGGTTTGCACCAGGTTACTCAGCTCAACTGTGTTCCCTCAATTTGGAAGTTATTACTAAATTATGTACCTAAAGAGATAGCCAAACTTCAGAATTTACGAACTACATTATTTGCTGGAGAACCATTTGCGATCGCAGATGTTCTCAAACTGCAATCACTATTACCTCAATTAAGAATGATTAACTGTTTTGGGCAATCAGAATCGATCGCCTGTTCTTTTACTGAGGTACCCAATCCCCTAACTCCCGATACTAAAAATCTTTCTATTGGGTTTGCTCATCCTGGTGCTGAAATGCTGCTATTGGACGAACAACAGCAGGAAATTAATCAACCTGATCAGGTAGGAGAAATTTATCTACGGGGAGCCAATCTTTTTTCTGGATATTGGCGCAATTCAGAAGCTACCCAGAAAGCATTAATCCCCAATCCTTTTAATTCCCTTTCAGGGGAAAAAGTCTTTCGTACAGGAGATCTTGCCTATAAGGATTCGCAAGGAGAATTTTACTTAGTGGGACGTCGGGATTTACAAGTAAAAATTAGGGGAAATAGGGTCGAGTTGGCAGAGATAGAGGGTAAATTAAGAGAGCATCCAGATATTAATCAAGCATGTGCGATCGCTATCAATCATCAAGAAAACATTTTAATAGCTGTGTTTTTGTCTCTAGATAATAATAAAAAAGCGCCTTCAGCTCAGCATGTTCGACTTTTCTGCCAAGATCTACCCCATTACATGATTCCCAGTAAAATTTATTTTGTAGATAAGTTACCTCAGAATATTAACGGAAAGATTGATCGTAAATTGTTAGTTAATAAGTTTTGTCCTGCTCACTAAAAGACTCGAATATTAAACTCATTACAAATCTCAGATAGCGGTCTGTCAAGATAACTTGTCCAATCATTCCACGGCCATTTTTTGGTCATCTTTCGCGATCGCCAAATTAGTAATGGCATCATACCAATCATTCTAGCTATAGCTTTCACAGTTTCCCATAGATCAAGAGACTGCATAAGCTGCTTCGACTCGTCAGTGTCAATAAAGTTAAAAATATACTCTTTCTTGGTCACATCAACAGCGAGAAAAGTCCACATATCTTGAAGAGCTTCATCCGATACAGATGTTGTCGTACCAAAAATGACATGGCTGACATCATGGTTACGAAAATAACCACTAAGTATTTCGGTAGATGTATTTTTGGGATCAAATAAGCCAGAGTTGGCAACATAATATTCATCTAGCCCTTCGCGAAGTGTCAGAGCACAATCTTGCTTCTGGTAGCTCAACTCTTTTGCTTTAACTCCTAAAGAGAGCGATATTGGGGTAATAGCATCCATTTTCTTAAAGCTTTTCGCAAGAAAAACTATCCTAATTAATCATATTTCTAGCTTAGCAAACTTATAAAAGATAAATTAAAAGATACAGAGTCAGGAGGAATGAGGCTTATATGAAACATAATACGATCAAAAAAGCTGAGTTTAGAATTTTTATATGTTGGTCTGGAGAAAGTTCTCATAAAATCTCTAAAAAAC
>JBCCYD010000698.1:0-2263 GCA_039190385.1 Cyanobacteria bacterium P01_F01_bin.143
CTTTAATTGCTTACAAGCAAGCCTTGGATTTAAATCCTAAGTATTCTTTAGCTTGGGCAAATCTATGTGGTCTATTAAGCCAGGTTCAAGCTTATGATGTGGCTTTAGCCGCTTGCGATCTGGCTTTATTACACGACTCTTATTGGGGCAGTGACGGAGAAGCATTAGCCTGGGATAATAGAGGCAATATTCTGTTTTACTTGGGTGACTATCAAGAGTCTTTAGAATCCTTTAACAAAGCTCTGGCGGTTAACCCTGGCTATAGCAATGCCAACAACAATCGATCAATCGTTTTGAGCCATTTAAAGCATTTCGTTCCTGAACAAGACGAATAGAAAAATGTTCTTGAATTGGTCATCATCTATTGAGTATAATTACTAGTAAAGAAATTTTTTAGGGGCTTTTTGGTGCAAATTTATGCACTAAGATCCCTTTGACTCTTTGCAAGTGTAGCCAATTCTATGGAATTTAGTCTGTTTTATTTTGATGGGGATGGTACGCTCCCGCAACCAGATAAGTACAAATTACTCATCGAAAGTGCCAAGTTTGGTGATCGCAACAACTTTACGGCAATTTGGACACCAGAAAGACATTTTCATGCTTTTGGAGGACTTTATCCCAATCCTGCTTTGACCAGTGCTGCGATCGCGACTATTACAGAAAAAATACAACTGCGATCGGGCAGCGTCGTGATGCCCTTACATCATCCGGTGAGAGTAGCCGAAGAATGGGCAGTAATTGACAATCTTTCCAATGGCAGAGTCGGAGTAGCTTTTGCTTCAGGTTGGACAATGGATGAATTTATCTTATCGGCTGCGCCCCATGCGGTCAGAAAAGATTTGATGTGGCAAGGAATCGAGCAAGTTCATCGCTTATGGCAAGGTGAAGCAGTAGAATTTCCCGACGCAGCAGGAAACCTGGTCTCAGCTCAAACCTTACCAAAACCTCTACAAACAACATTACCAACTTGGATTGCTTGCCAATCACCGGGCACTTTTATTGAAGCAGGAAATAGAGGATTCAATATCCTAACTTCTCTACTGGGAGAAACTTTAGAAGAAGTCGCACCTAAAATAAAACTATATCGTCAAGCCTTAGCGGAAAATGGCTATAATCCTCAGCAAGGGAAAGTAACCTTAATGACACATACTTTTTTGGGAGATAGTATTGAGGGAGTCAGGCAAAAGGTAAAACAGCCTTTTAGCGAATATCTGAAAAATCACTATGGTTTACTAGAAAATTTAGCTAAAGGAATGGGTCTGAGCATAAGTATCAAAGATTTTTCTCAAGACGATATGGAAAGTCTCTTAGAATTTGGGGTAGAAGGTTTTATTAATGGGCGTTCTTTGATTGGGACTCCCACCTCTTGCTTACCTTTTGTGACAGAATTAGACAATGCTGGGGTAAATGAAATTGCTTGCCTAATCGATTTTGTCCAAGATGTTGATTTAGTGATGGAAAGCCTTAGATATCTTAAGCAATTACGAAGTAATTACCAATTAGCTCTAATGGATGAAATACTAGTTTAAATCATATAATTTTCGTAGGTTGGGTTCTAACCCAACGAATCCTTATCTGCTGTTGGGTTACGATACCGCTAACCCAGCCTACAATTTAAAACCACAATTTGAAACTCTCCGCCATACTCAAAACTCAATGCGAACTCAAGATAACAAAATAGAACTTTTACGTCAGAGAATAGCTTCGCTATCACCTGAGAAAAGAGCAATTTTTGAACAGCAATTAAAACAAAAAAATCTCAATTTTCAAGAACAAAAGATACCAGTATTTCAAGATAGGGATGAGCTGAAGCTATCTTACGCTCAAGAAAGATTGTGGTTTCTATCTCAATTAGATCCAGAAAATCCGACTTATAATATTGCGGTTACCTGGAAAATTCAAGGAAATTTAAATATTAATATTTTTCGTCAAGCTTTTTTTGCAATCATCAAGCGTCATGAAAGTTTGAGAACAACTTTTATCTGTGATGAGCATGGTAAGCCAAAGATAGAAATTAATGAGGTTAATAACTTAGATTTGCCGATAATTGATCTAAGAAATAACCGGGCACCAGAAGTAAAAGTCAAGAATATTTCCAAGGCGATCGCGAGAAAGCCCTTTCATCTAGATAGAGAAATTCCTCTCAGATTAAGTCTTATCAGACTAAGTGAAACTGAATCGGTCGTAATTATTATTCTCCATCACATTATTGCTGATGGTTGGTCTAGAGGAATTTTATTAAAAGAATTTTCCTTATTTTATA
>JBCCYD010000699.1:0-2259 GCA_039190385.1 Cyanobacteria bacterium P01_F01_bin.143
CTATTGATATTAGCAAGTTTTATGGGCGAACTACAGAATTAGCTAATCTAGAAAAATGGCTTATTGGCGATCGCGATCGTGTACTTGCTTTATTGGGCATGGGCGGAATTGGCAAAACTTCTTTAGCCGCCAAACTAACCAAACAAGTTGCCCCCCAATTTGAAATTGTGATTTGGAAATCTCTACGTAATGCCCCAGATCTTAAAAACTTTTTGAATGAATTAAGTTTTGCGGTTTGTGACCAAGAAAATATCCGCATTTCTGATACTATCGACGAACAAATCAATAATGTGATGGTTTGTCTGCGGAAAAAACGCTGTCTATTAATTTTTGATCGCTTAGAAAATATCTTGGCAACTGGTCAGCTGGGAGGTCAATATCTCGATGGCTATCAAGGCTATGGTCAATTACTCAGGAGAATTCAAGACGAACCACATCAAAGTGCTCTCATCATTACTAGTCGGGAAAAACCTACGGGCTTTAGTGTCAGAGAAGGCAAAAAATCTTTCGTGCGATCGCATATCGTGAAAGGTTTATCTCACAACGCCACATTGAGCATCTTAGAGGATCGCGGTTTAATCGGGTCAAAATCTACTTTAAAACAATTATGCGATCGCTGTGAGGGAAATCCTCTAATTATGAAAATGGCGACAGCGACGATCAAAGCTTTATTTGCTGGAGATGTTCAGCAGTTTATCTCTCGCCATACTCTTTTATATGGAAGTATTTGGCAATTACTCGATCAACAATTTCAACGTTTATCATCACTAGAAAAACAGCTCATCTATTATCTAGCTTTAGAAAACAATGATATTAGTCTTACCCAATTACCAAACAGTATTAGAGAAAAAATTCCCCATTGCCAAATCATCGAAGCTTTAGAATCTTTACAAGGCAGATCGCTAATCGAAATCACCGAAACAGGATTTATTCAACAGCCAATTATGCTTGAATATCTCAAAAAAAAGTTATTTAACAATTAATTTAAATAACTTCTGTTAAAGGCTTAAAAGTTGTAATTAATTCTTGACGACAAAGAGCCAATGTAGGAAAAGAAACCTCACCATAATTTTTGCCTACTTCCAAAGGAAATATCTCCCCATCACTTAACGAAGTGAAAGAACCTCCCGCTGCTTGTAAGATTACCCAAACTGCGGCAATATCCCAAATTTTCGGGGTTGCTTCCACTCCGCCGATCGCAGCTCCAGCCGCTACTAATAAGATGTTGTAAGTTGCCACGCCAATCATTCTTATTTTGCAGGGAAAAGGTTTTTGTATAATCGCTAAACTACGAGCGCAAAGATTAAAAAGATGGCTCTTGCTAGGGTCTTCTTGACTGGTATGAATCGGTTGATTGTTTAAATATGCTCCAGTATATCCAGTTAAACCTGAATCGCCGTACCAATAACCATGAAAGGCTTGTTTGAGAAAGGGTAAGTAAACAAAACCAAATATGGGAGTTCCTTTATGTAGTAAACCTAGAGAAATAGCCCAAATGGGAACTCCTCGGGTGAAATTCGTTGTGCCATCAATCGGATCAATAATCCAGCACCAGTTAGTATCGGGAAAAATATGGGTCGTTTCCTCTGTTAGTATTCCGTGTTCGGGAAAAACTTCTGCGATCGCGTCTCGAATTGTTTGATCAGCCCATTGATCTGCCTTGGTGACGAGACTACCATCTGCTTTTGACATCGGTTTGACCACTCCACAATCTGCTATCAGGCGATCGCCAATTTCTTCTGTTATTTGCTGGCAAAACTCTAAGACTCGATCCCAAAATTGATTCATTACTATTTCATTATTCATGAGATTATCTTAAACGATCTCTGTGATAAGGAAATATTCTTGATCGCTATGTTCCAAGGGAAATGAGTAAATTTACTTATCTGTCTAGATTAGAGGACGATTTATAACCGATGAGGTATCCTGAATTATCAGACCTTGAACTTAGCAGGAACTTGATTGAGGTTTTACAAATGAATTTACAAGAATTACAAGATTTCGTTGCCGATTTTCGTCGTGTTTCTTTGGCAGAGATGAAACTATGTTTTCAAACTAGTACCGATATTCTTCGACCAATGCTCGATAGTTTAATTAAAAAGGGTATTGTCCAGAAGTCGCCCCTTGATGAAAAATGTCATACTTGCCGCAAATGTGAGGATGAGGAATTAGAATTTTATGAATGGGTGGAAACTGTTTCGTAGATGATTTTGTTGGGCGCGACGTTAAAAGAGTTTTAACTTGAAAGCCTTTTATTAA
>JBCCYD010000700.1:0-2242 GCA_039190385.1 Cyanobacteria bacterium P01_F01_bin.143
ATTTACGAAGGATCTTTAACTTTATAGATACTTCATACTAAATCTTGTTTATATACCCCACTTATTTCCAATAATAAAACAACTCCGTACATCTGTCTCATCAAATTCAAAAGTTGGTTTTACTAATCGGATTTAGTATCATTACTCTGGAATTGCCGGTGCTTTTGAAGTATACAGAGGCCGCTATCGAGAAACTGGTAGACCCACGTCAACCAAGCAATGCAACACGTTATACTCTCAAGGATTTAGTCTTGGGGGCATTGACAGCGTTTTTTATGCAAAGTGAATCCTTTTTAGAATATCAGCGCCAAATGAAAAGTCGTTGCGGACAGGACAACGCCCATAATTTATTTGGCATTACCAACATCCCGACGGTCGAACAAATTCGGAATGTACTTGATGGGATTAAGGCACAGGGCTTATTCAAAGTTTTTGAATGGGTTTATCGAGCTTTGAGAGAGCAGGGATATTTGAAAGTCTATCAGACCCTAGGGAAGAACCTGCTGATTACCCTAGATGGGACACAATATTACAGTTCCCAAAAAGTGAGTTGTCCGTGTTGTTCAAGCAGAACCCATAAAAATGGTCAGGTTACCTATTCCCATAGTGCTTTGTTGCCAGTAATTATTGCTCCTAATAAAGAAGCGGTTATTTCTCTGGCTCCAGAATTTATCACCCCCCAAGATGGTAGTGAAAAACAAGACTGTGAGCAGAATGCCACCAAACGTTGGATTATCCAACATCGGGAGCTATTTTCAGACCAAGATGTCACGCTTCTTGGCGATGACCTCTATAGTAATCAACCCCTCTGTGAGCATTGTCTAGAACATGGTTTCAACTTTATCTTTGTTTGTTTGCCTCAGTCCCATACCAGCCTCTATGAGTGGTTGAGTTTTCTCGAATCCAATGGAGAACTCAAAACAATTCGACAGCGTCGATGGAATGGGCGACATTTTGAAATTTGGCACTATCGTTACCTGAATCGAGTTCCCATCCGAGAGCAACAGCCAGCTTTACAGGTCAATTGGTGCGAGGTAAAGGTTACGCGAGAATCTGATGGCAAACAACTCTATTTCAATAGCTGGATTACTAATCATCACTTGACTCCTCAAACGGTGATTGAAGTGGTTGCATCTGGAAGAGGGCGGTGGAAAACGGAAAATGAGAATCACAATGTCCTCAAAACACGCGGGTATCATTTGGAGCATAATTTTGGCCATGGTCAGCGCCATTTAGCTAAGATCTTGTTAACTCTCAATCTCTTGGCTTTTTTGTTCCATACAGTTCTCCAATTTGTCGATGAGCGTTACCAGCTTGCTCGTCATCAACGAGGCACTCGTAAAGGCTTTTTTCAAGATATCCTCTCTTTGACCAAGTATCTACTATTCGAAAGCTGGCACCATCTCCTCGACTTTATGCTCGGCGATGCCGAACCTCTCATCATCCCTGCAAATACTTCTTAATTTTTGAATTTGGAATTGCTGATGTAAACAATGATTCCATAGAACATAGATATTGCTGGCATCTTTTGCTTTTAGTAATCTCAATGAAAGATAGGATTTAGAAAAACTAATTAGTTTTTAACATGTTCGATAATGTCTGTAAATTTTTGGCTGAAAGCTTTAGTGATGATTTTGCCCAGTGGCTTTTGGGCGAGCCAGTTAGCTTATCTCAGCTCAGTCCCGGAGAATTATTTAGTCCCACGGACTTATATCTGGAACCAATTCGGGATGATATGCTCATTTTATTGCAATCAGCAGAGTTAGTTTTACATATTGAATTTCAGACTGAACCCAAAGCCGAAATTCCCTTTCGCATGGCAGATTATCGTTTGCGAGTTTATCGCCGATATCCCAATAAAAGAATGCATCAGGTAGTAATTTACCTCAAACCTACTAGCTCAGAACTAGTGTATCAAGAAAGTTTTGACATTCCTGGAACTCATCATAAGTTTCAAGTGATTAGATTATGGGAGCAACCAGAAGAATTGTTTTGGCGATCGCCTAGCTTATTGCCGCTGGCAGTTCTAAGTCAAACTAACGATAGAAGAAAAACTTTGAGGGAGGTAGCTCAAAGAATTGAGCAGATTAGAGAGCGTCGGCAACAAAGTAATGTAGCGGCTTCGACGGTGATTTTGGCAGAATTAGTTTTAGACAAAGAATTTATTGAAGGTTTATTGAGGCAAGAAATTATGCGTGAGTCAGTTATTTATCAATCAATTAAAGCCGAAGGGAAAGCTGAA
>JBCCYD010000701.1:0-2240 GCA_039190385.1 Cyanobacteria bacterium P01_F01_bin.143
TTCTACTATTCCTATTTGGTCAACAATTCCTGCTACTATTCCTAAGTGATCTATATTTTTAACTTGGATATCCAAAGTAAATTATTCTAAACTCTTCATAAAATACCTTACCTCTATTCCTCTACCTGCGAAATGTAGGTTGAAACAGTTATCAGTTAGCAGTTATCAGTAATTTAGGCGATAGATTCTATTATTATTTCAGGAAGATTTGTTCTGCTGCGAGTTTGAGGGTTGATGCAAACATGCCTCGTTTTCGCGATCGCTAAAGGTTTATCTAGAGATTTTTGCCTAAAAATTTTGTAATTGCTCATAAATTCAGTATCTTGAATTAATTTAAATTCGAGATTAATTTGTAATTGGTCTCCGTAGAAAATAGGACGTAAAAAATCAATATCTGCATGAACTATAGGAATAGCGATGGTTTTTTCGGTTAACATTTTTCTTAAATTAATCTCCTTTTGTGCTAACCAGGCTTCATAGGCTTCATGACAAATTGTTAAGGCATTGGCAAAATAAATTACCCCCGCAGCATCAGTATCAGATAAGTAAATAGTTCGATTATAGGAAAAGGACATTTTTGAAATTGCTAATGGCTAATTGCTAATTGCTAATGGGTCTACATTAGTTAATTCTAATAGAGATCATACTCGGCTTATAAGTATTTACTTTGCTTTTTGGCTATACTTTTTTTTTCTACCTAGCGCATAACATTTGATACCGAAACATATTTCCTTTTAAGTACAAATTTAAACAGAATAAATACCGCGAGAAGTATCATGTCAGCAACTATAGAATTAAGCCAAGATCACGAGAAAGATAACGAGGAAAAACCTAGAAAATCAACACATCATAATGCCGAATTAATTCGTGCTTTAACTCCTATTACAATAGCTATTATCGGCGGCATAATCGGCGTATCTGCAATATTAGCTCATGATGTTCAGGATAATAAATTAACGGCTGCTATGGGATTAGCAGGTACAGCTTTGGCTGGTGCGTCTGGTTTGGCACAATCTAATAAAAATGACTAATATTGTTGCTAATTGCTAATTGTTGTGATCCCATAATGGGTATAAGTTATGGGTAAAATATGAACACACAACATTATTTTTAATCAGTGATGGTACAACCAATCTATGAAGGAACTTGGGAAGAAATTGGCTCCCACACTTCTGAATTAGCCGGGCGAAGAGTACGGCTAATGGTACTCGACCAACTCCCAGAGCAAAGCGAAAAATCTGAATACTCTTCCTTAGCTGATGCTTTGAGTGGCAAAGTAGGTATTATTGATGGAACTTCTCCAGATCTTTCTACTCGTATAAGAAAATTGTTCCTTAATCAGGAAAATCTTATCAAAAAGCAAGAAGTTTACTGATCGCACTATTTAGGAGAATCACAAAACGCGATCGCGACTTCCAACGTAATACTTTCAGCAGTCTTCTCTTCGGTAATATTCAGTATTTACACTTGTTTTTGATCGATAATAACTTGTATGATAAGATTGCAGCCATTACGTACGGTTGAATTAATAGTTAAACAACATTAACAAGCATCGAGATAAAGACTTATGGCAAATGTTTTTATCAGCTATAACCGCCAAAGTGAATCTATCGTAAGAACCTTAGTCAGCGATATTGAATCTTTAAATAATACTGTGTGGTTTGATCAAGAATTGAGCGGCGGACAAGTTTGGTGGGATCAAATTATGGCTAAGATTCGCAACTGTGATGTGTTTGTTTTTGTTGTGACTCCAGAGTCATTAAATTCTGAAGCTTGTAAACGAGAATATAGCTATGCTGATGATCTTGGTAAACCGATTTTGCCTATATTGGTAGCTGATGGAGTATCGACAAATCTCTTGCCCTCAGCATTATCACAAATTCAATTTGTGGATTATCGACAACAGGATCGAAGTTCTGCTTTTCGTTTAGCGAGAGCTTTCGCTACTATTCCTGCTCCTAAGCCTCTTCCTAATCCGCCACCACCTCCGCCACAAGCGCCTATTTCTTACCTTGGCACTCTTACTGAACGAATTGAAACTACAGATACTCTGAGTTATGAAGAGCAAGATTCTTTGCTATTAAATCTTAAAAGGGGTTGGCGTGAACCTAGGATTAAGAATGATGTTCGGACTTTACTCACAAAGTTCAGAAAACGGCGGGATCTTTTTGTAGTGATCGCTGAAGAAATTGACGAATTGCTTGTTGGTAGGATAAAAATAGATACGGTTAATGATGAAA
>JBCCYD010000702.1:0-2234 GCA_039190385.1 Cyanobacteria bacterium P01_F01_bin.143
CCCAATTTTTCGAGCTAGACGTGCATCCGCAACTGCTGGATGCGCGTCTTCCGTTGTGACCAATTCCTCTATAAAAAAATAGAATTAATTAAGAGAGCTAACGAAAGACAAATACCTTTAGAGCGGCTCTAAGCAAGACCGTTTTTTTAAGAGGTGCAAAAAAAGCCCGAGCGCAATTCTGGTTGAAATGTGAAAAGTTTTAAATAGTAATATCTGAAACTGATGATAATTAAATTGGTGGCTAGCTTTTAGCAAAGACCCCGTTCAGAATAATTATCAAATCAAAGTGAGCATTTCCTTAGAGCCATTTTAATTCATAAAAAATAATTAAAATGGGAAGGAAAAAGAAAATCGAATTAGAAATCATCCATCCAAATGCTGCTGGAATTGATGTTGGAAGTCGCTCTCACTTTGTCGCTATTGGTCAAAATCTAGACGAAGTAAAAGAGTTTGGAGTATACGATGAAGACCTCAAAAGTCTAAGTGCTTGGCTAGTCGAAAACAATATAGATACGGTAGCTTTAGAGTCGACTGGTGATTATTGGCAAAACTTGCATGCTCAATTATTAGAAGACGGACTTGAAGTAGTTTTAGTCAATGGAAAATTCACTAAAAATATTAAAGGAAAAAAAACAGATGTTTTAGACTGTATGTGGATTCAAAAAATGCACACCTTAGGATTGCTTTCTGGTTCATTTTTGCCTGATGATTTAACAATGCAGCTACGAACTTATTGTAGACAGCGATTAAACATGCTCAGATGGTCCGCGCAGGCTTCTTCTAAAATGCAAAAATATTTGAAGTTTCTAAATTTCAGATTAGATGTAGTAGTGAGTGATATTTGCGGACTGACGGGGTTAAAAATTATCGGAGCTATTTGTGATGGAAATTTGAATCCAAAAGAGTTAGCTAAAATGAGACATTATAATTGTCGTAAGTCGGAAGAGGAAATTGAAAAAGCTTTGCAAGGAAACAATCGTAAAGAATATCTTTTTGGGTTGAAACAAGAGTTAGAATCCTACATTTTTTTTAAACAGAAAATCAAAGAATGCGAAGAACAGATAAAGGATTTTCTAGAAGCTTATTTTTCCTCCCAAGAATTTCCTATTGATGATATGCCAAGTAAAAAACCATACAAAAGATTAAATAAAAATGCGCCCAAAAATATTGATTTAAATGTGGCAAGTTACCAATATTTTGGAGGAGTGGATTTGATGGCAATTGAAGGAGTTTCTCATTCTACTCTTTTGACTTTGATGAGTGAAATTGGTCCTGATGGAATCAAGAAATTTTCAACAGCTAAAAAATTTGCGAGTTGGTTACGGTTAGCTCCAAATAATAAAATATCTGGTGGAAAGACTTTGAGCAATAGGACTCCTAGAGGAAGTGGACGATTAAAAATAGCACTTAGAAATGCTGCAAATGCAATTGGAAATTTAAGAGAAGGGCAACTGGCTAATTTTTTCAAAAGAATTGCATACAAGAAAGGAAGGCAAATCGCCATTACTGCCACGGCTAGAAAACTTGCCATCATTATCTGGAAAATGGTAACTAACAAAGAGGAGTACAATCCCACAGAAAGACATATGTTTTTGGACGAGAAAAGAAAACTTGGTATTGTGAAAAGAATGAGGAAAAAGATTACTAAATTAGGTATTACTAACCAAGACCTCGGTCTTGAAGCTTAATAAATATAGCTGATAATCAATTAGTTATGAACGTTAGTCAGAATTCCACAACAAAAAAAAATGTAGACCCTGTGAAATAACGGGGATATAAATAAACAGTTGGATCAAAGCTCGTTTTTTTAAGAGGTGTCAATGAAATAAGAAATTATTTTAAACCCGATCAGAATTCTTTAGAGATAAGGTGCGCGATTGGAAACCCGATTGGTGGAACTTGATTGTTACCCCGTAAATAATAATAGTGCTTTAAGCAATTCCTAGCACCTGATTCAACAATTGGAAAATGAGATTTCCCTTCAATATTTGATTGGGTAAGGGATTTTGTTTTCTAATCATTAGATTCTACTTCAGATTCGTGGTAATCGTTATAAATAATAAGATAAAAGAAATGCAAAAATCAATAGTAATTTCAAAATTATACAAAAGTTTTCTGTCTAAACGGAGAAAGGAAGAAGTAGAAAAAATCACTTTGATTATTGCTATAGCTAGTTATCTAATCCATTTATTGATCATATTCTTAAATACTCAGGGGGTAGTTGAAATAGAACA
>JBCCYD010000703.1:0-2187 GCA_039190385.1 Cyanobacteria bacterium P01_F01_bin.143
GATCTCGGTGGTGAGCGATCGGTATTTCATGAGGTTGATGGTGGCTTCGACTTTTTCGATTCCGTGGGAAACGATTTCCCACCAATCTTTTTCTAGGCGATATTTGATTCCTGCGTGGGTACAGAGTTGTTTGTTTTTTATTAGCTGCTGCTGCTTAACCTTCGCGCTGGGCGAGTTATGGGGTGAAGCTATTGTTCTGTCTTGATTCTGGGATTTTGCTTGGTTGGACAGTTCTGTCGCATCGGCGCTTTTTTGCCCAAGTACAAAATCGAGGGAGAAAAGTGTTATTTCAAATGCTCCATTGCCTAGGGATTTGACTTCGGCAAAGCCTCTTTTTCCTAGGTTATGGAGGACTCTTGCGGCATGGCGTTTGCTGATGGTTTCTCCGTTCTGGCTATTTTTTGCGATCCATTTGCGGAATTGGCTGTAGTAGACAATGATTGTTTT
This sequence comes from Cyanobacteria bacterium P01_F01_bin.143, assembly GCA_039190385.1. Lineage (GTDB taxonomy): Bacteria > Cyanobacteriota > Cyanobacteriia > Cyanobacteriales > Xenococcaceae > Xenococcus. The sequence goes on from JBCCYD010000703.1 coordinate 448, forward strand.
GCCAATGGAGTTTTTGTTGAGAAGCCATTTATAGGCGCATATTTCATTGGTGTTGAGTCCGCGTTCTCTCATGCCGCAGAGTTCTTGGTCGTTTAAGCTCAGTTTCATTTCTTTTTCTTTTAAGGCTTGGTGGTTGAATCGGGGTTGAGTTTCTGGCTGACTTTTGCGATCAGTTGGTCGGTGAGGTTGATGGAATGTTCGGCGATTTCTTCTGGTTCGATTAATCCGCCGACTAATGAGGCTTGGGCTAGGCTGGCTACTACTTTGAAGTAGGAACTGTTGAGTATTTGTTCTTGGGGATTGGATTGGGGATAAAGGGGTTTATCGACGCGATATTCTACTGGGGTTTCCATTTAGGTCATATCCTCAGTTGTGATTAATTGTGTTACTTTTTGTTGCGAAATGCATAATTATGGCGGTAATTGGCAGAGTTACTATCTACTGGGTTAAAGCATGTTTCCGTTGCTTATTCGCAACCCTGATCTTTTTGATGTTCCTCTTGAACTTAATGCAACACATTAAAGTGTCTACATCCATTGATAATGATTTGCAAATTTTTTCAATACTTTTCAAAGATGGATCTTTTGTTGATTCGTGAGAAAAGTATTTAGACCACGTACCACGGTTAATGCCTGTTTTGTCTTCTAGCTGTTTATAGCTCAGGCTCAAAAATTCTTCTTCATTCATGATTAAAAGTTTCGTATTGGCAACTAAATTCTTTGTATCGTTATTGAAGTTATTTGTCAACTGGTTGCTAAAGAGCAACTAACAAAGATAGATTTAGAGGGAAAGATAGATTGGCAGATAGTCTCTGAGATTTAGGCGTGAACAACTCTGGCGAATGCTCTATGTCACCGAATGAAGCTTTGGATTTCATTTTTGATTTGTACGGAATTAAAAATGAGGAAGTTGCTAAAAAATCTGGAGTTCACAAATCAATCATTTCTAAGTACAGAAATGGACGTAGTGATATGGGAACGGAAAAGCTTCAAAAGATTTTGCGAGTTTTACCTACTAAAGCAATAGCTCACTTTAATGCAATTTTTGTTTACGGCATTGAACCTGCTCAGACTTGCAAGGCTGTTGAAACAATAGACTAATCTAAAATTTGATTTTGCATATTAATTAAATAATTGGATTTAGAACGCGATCGCTGTCTTTGAAAGAAGCTTGATGGAGCTAGTTGAGCTTCTAGTGTTTGTTGTGTCATTATATTATTAGCTAAGTAAGCTTGGTTAAGTGTTTTAAGGCATTTAGCAGGTCGTCCAAAACTAACTATTGCCTTAAAATTATCTTAGCCAAATCTGGTTAGCCTTGTCAATTTATTTTGGTTAAGTGAATTTGGTTAAAACTACATGATTGATGATGATAAAAAAGTGAGATCAAAACTTGCTGAATATAGAAAGGATAAGGGTTATAGCCAGGATGATTTGGCAAAACTTACTGGCTTGACAAAAACAACTATCCAAAATTGGGAAAACGGAAGAAATCTTGGAGCCGTCATGAGAGTCTTAAAAGTATGCCGAGAGTTGGATGTAGATGTTCGAGATTTGTTTGCCATAGATTCTAATTAAATTCTTAGAACAAATATCAATAAAATATTTAGCTAATCAATAGCTGCAATAAAACTAATTTAGATAATCTATGCTTTACCCATAAGTCTCTAAAGAAAGATGGGAAGAAGGATGTAGCCGTTTCCAAGTAGAAGCAATATCATGCAATCGTGACAGTCCTCGCCAA
>JBCCYD010000704.1:0-2173 GCA_039190385.1 Cyanobacteria bacterium P01_F01_bin.143
ATTGACTCCAAAACCAAATATCTTAGCTGCACCACCCAGCAAAGCTAATATTAGTCCGATTAAAACCCCACGATTGATGAATTCCTGGTAAGCAACTCGTTTATCAATTTGCTCGACTTTTGTATCTAAGGTTTTGATTTGACCAGAAAGTTTTTCATCCAAAGTCTCAATTTGACCAGAAAGCCTTTCATCCAAACTATCAATGCGACCAGAAAGCTTTTTATCCAAAGTCTCAATACGACCAGAAAGTTTTTCATCTAAAGCCTCAATCTGACCAGAAAGCTTTTTATCCAAAGTTTCAATTTGACCAGAAAGCCTTTTATCCAAACTCTCAACACGACCTTCTAACTTTACCTGCCCTATCTTGATCTCTTTAATTTCTTCTAGAATATTTTCCTGTTTAGACTGCATGTCTTTGAGGATATCAGCAATTTCAATTTCAACTTTTAGACTAGTCATTAGCTGTTTTCATAATTCTTATAGGTTAATTATAGGCGATCGCAATGCACTGAGAGATGCACTCAGCCGCGATCGCGTTCAAAATTGGCAATAATTTGCTGAATTGTCTTTACATCAAGATTCTCTTTCTCAGATTTTGAGTAGATATCCAATAGCACAATGCCACTTACTGTCTGAAGCCAGTAAATCAACCGATAACCACCACTTTTACCCTTTTGAATATCACTATTTTTAATTCGTAGCTTATAAACAATAGATTTAATTCCAGGAATGCGATCACCTAATATTTCGCCCAATCTAAGTTTTTCTAAAATCGGTTCTAGATCAGTTTGAATATGACGATATCTCTTAGCAAGAAATTTGGCCTTCTTTTGAAATTCGCGAGTAATCTTGATTTCAATGAGTTTAGACTCAGGCAATCTCTGTCTCCTCCCATAACTGAGACAGTGGTAAAGTCTCATCTGTCATTGCTTGTTCCCAAGAACGAGTAAAACTTTCTTCTGAAAAATTTTCATCGAGTTTGATCGACTGATCTTCACTTTCTTCTGGTTCGGAAACTAAGATAATTACTTTAACGGTTTCAGGTTGTTGCGAACTAGACGATAAACGAAAATCAGGTAATTCAATTTGTCCGTCAGCAGTCACAGTTGCAGTTAATTCGTAGGCTTTCATCAGAAGTTAATTTCTAATTTGATTTTTTTCTATTTTAAGTTCTTTTCCTATTTCTTATAGGTTAATTATAGGTGATCGCGCTGCTATCGCTATTTTGAGTTATGAAAACGCGATCGGCAAAGCTACAACTACGCGATCGCATTTTTTGATTCTACAACTCCGATGAGAAAAGGAATCAGCAAGTTAAGCTTGAATATCCATAAACCTATGAATATCATACCGCTATGTTTCCAACAAATTCGATTCAACTAATCGGCAAGTTTATTATAACGAAAAAGGCGAAATTTTTTCATAGATAAATTATTTGCCATTTTGCTAAAATGACATTAATTAAGTCAATATAATAAAAGGATAAATTATGGATAAAGTTACTATTCCCGATATTCTAACCTTAGAAGAAACTTCAGAATATTTGCGTTTACCAGTTGAAATTGTCTTAAAACATGCTTTAAAAGGTAATATTCCTGGTCGTCAAATAGAAAATAATTGGAGATTTTTAAAATCCGCAATTGATAATTGGTTAAGTTCTAAATCTAGTCGTTCAGTTCTTCTCAGCCAAGCGGGTGTTTTTGCTGATGATGATTCCTTAGCAGAATTAAGAGAAACCATTTATCAAAAAAGAGGACGTTCCGAAATAGATAAAAACTTAGCTGATTTATAGCAATAAAGATATGCATCAAACTCTTAACTTTTGATATGCGGAGCGGTTTCCTTTAGGACTTTTGACTTTTGACTTCCCTTAATTATCACTATTTCTACTACCCTTATACCTCTGCGTCCACCAAACTAAACTATCACAGAGTTGAGTTAAAACAGCCAAAGCAATCCTCTGCTCTTCAATCTCTAATGTCCATAATTTTTCTGCCATTGTCCTAACCGCCTTAGTATTATCAACGCTAACAGAATCATTAGGAATTGTTATTTGCGATCGCGCCATAATATCGACAAAAGCATCCCAAGTTTCCTTCCAATACTGAGACTTTGCTTGCTCCCTAACTTGCAATCGCAGATGTTCACCCCAAAATCTTTCCAACCCATAGGC
>JBCCYD010000705.1:0-2163 GCA_039190385.1 Cyanobacteria bacterium P01_F01_bin.143
TCTGCTCAAAGCTTGGAAACATGCCCATCTTGGAGATGATTGTAAACTTTGAGCAGAGGTTCAATGTTTTTTTCGGTAGAAATTCGGCCTTGATAAACGAATAATCTTTTAGCTTGCAATTGATATTTGAGATGGGAGTAGCCTGGAGAATATTTGTTTTCATCAACTCCATTGGGGATAATAGCAATTTTATCTGCTGTCACTCCCAATTTAATCAGTAAATCTTTTTGGATGTCACTAAAAACAATTACCCGATGATAGCGAGCTAAAAATGGAGCATAGAGTTGATAAGTAAGGTATTGAGTACTGGACTTGAGGTTCCGCAGTTTGCTGTCGAAGGGAGGATGAAAGGTGGCAATCAGGGGTAGATTTAGTTCTTCACAAATTTCGGGCAGAGCAAAATCTAGAGGAGAGAGCGTTAAAGAAGCATGAACTAGATCAGGTTTTAACTTTTTGAGCGATCGCATCAAGACCTTACTCGCTTTCAAAGCTGGAATGGTATAGACCTGAGATTTATAAATAAATGGCAATAAGACTTCTGGACAGTTAGAAAAATTATCATGATTGCTTTCGGCCTGGGCAAAATGAAGAAAGCTCACACGATGATTTCTGTCTAAAAGTGCATTGGTTATTTCTCGACCATAGGTCACGTTCCCGCAAAATGGTGATTTTTTTCCCAACCAAGCAATATGCATTCAGGTACTCTGTACTCGTAAAATGAAGATATAAACTAACTTTTAGTTAATTTTGTTAATAAATTAGAACTTACGTATTTTATTTATCAACTTTAGTTAATTTACCAGATGATGTCGTCACTAAAGCTAAAATACAGATAGATTCTTAAGTTCTTGTTACTAATCCCCAATCGCTACATTCACGGCAACAACCCAACCTTGCTATACTAACGACTAAAACAGATTTTATAAGAAACAATCTATATATAATAACTTTTAGTATGCAGCCTACCGATTCTAGTAAATTTACAGAGCAAGCATGGAATGGGATTGTTCTGTCCCAAGAAATAGCTAAACAGTTCCAAAATCAGAATTTGGAAGTAGAACATCTTATTTTGGCTTTGCTAGAAAAAGAAGGTCTAGCTCATACTATCTTGGGAAAATCTAATGTCGAGGTTGAGCGTCTCAAGAAGCAAATCGAAATATTTACCCATCGACAACCAAAGCTTGGCGGATCGCAGCTTTATCTGGGTCAGGGTTTGGATAAAATGCTTGATCGCGCCGAAGCCTGCCGTAAAAGTTGGGATGACAAATATATCTCGGTTGGTCATATTTTAGTTGCCTTTGCTGAGGACACTCGTATTGGTAAGCGTACTTTGCGCAGCTTGAATATTGAGCCTCAAGATTTAGAAACAACAATTAAAGCAATTCGGGGTTCGCAAAAGGTAACGGAGCAAAACCAAGAAGAACAATATCAATCTTTAGAAAAATACGGTCGAGATCTTACGGAGGCAGCTCGCTCTGGGATATTAGATCCTGTTATTGGAAGAGATGAAGAGATTAGAAGAGTAATTCAGGTACTTTCTCGGAGACAGAAAAATAATCCTGTGTTGATAGGCGAACCTGGGGTGGGTAAAACCGCGATCGCGGAAGGTCTCGCTCAACGCATTGTTAATGGTGATGTTCCCGAATCTCTAAAAGACCGTCAGTTAATTTGTCTTGATATGGGAAGTCTCATCGCCGGAGCCAAATATCGCGGTGAATTCGAAGATCGTTTGCGCAATGTTCTCAAGGAAGTGACCGAATCGGGCGGACAAATCGTGCTCTTTATCGATGAAGTTCATACCGTTGTTGGGGCAGGCTCTCGCGAAGGCGGTGCAATGGATGCGGGCAATCTGCTCAAACCAATGTTGGCTCGGGGAGAATTGCGTTGTATTGGGGCGACAACTTTAGATGAATATCGCAAACATATTGAAAAAGATCCGGCTTTAGAAAGACGTTTCCAACAGGTTTACGTCAAGCAACCTACTGTAGAAGATACGATTTCAATCTTGCGGGGTCTCAAAGAACGCTATGAAGTCCATCATGGGGTTAAGATTACCGATTCGGCTTTAGTTGCTGCGGCAACTCTTTCAGATCGCTATATTACCGAAAGATTTTTACCTGATAAAGCGATCGATCTTGTGGACGAAGCTGCGGCCAAACTGAA
>JBCCYD010000706.1:0-2163 GCA_039190385.1 Cyanobacteria bacterium P01_F01_bin.143
TAGTTTTTCAGCCTCTATGGCTGCATAGCGTCTGCGTTCTTTCTCTGATAAAGACTGATAGTAAATTTTAATCTTTTTTTCTATTTCCTCTGGATAAGGTCTTCTTTGTGACATTACTCTTTTTGGCTCTCAATATTAAGATTTTGTCATCTATGTAGCATCCCACAAAACTGCCAAAATATAGTCATCTCTTAATTCGATATCTTTGCTATTTTATTTAATCCTCATTCCTAAGCGCAACATTTCTTGGTTTTGCAACAGACAATCATGAGTAATCATTACGCCTTTTGGTTCGCCGGTAGAACCCGAAGTATATTGCAAGAAAGCCAAACTATCTTGATTTAATTCTGGTTTAACCCAAGTTTTAGGCGCAGAATTGTTTAATTTATCGGTATTTAGCCAATGTAATTGGGAGTTTTCTACTTGAGATAATTTATTTTTTAATTTATTGAACAAACTAGAATCTGTTAATATCACCTCTGCTGCGGCAGATTCTAAGCGGTTTTGCACTTCTGCGATCGTCAAACGATTTTGTGGAGGATGGCAAGGCACGGCAACAACTTTTGCGTAAAGACAACCGAAAAATGCTGTGATAAATTCTAGTCCTGAGTTGTAGGAATATACGAGTAAAGCTCTAGCGCCAGGAGAAACTAATTTTTGTAATTGAGCTGCGATCGCTCTAGCTTGAAGATCTAATTCTTGATAGGTAAGTTTAATTTCTTTATTTTCTCCATCTTCAAGGAAAATGTAAGCTATCTTCTCAGGTTTTGTTTTTGCTTGCTGTTGCAGAATTTCGACAATATTCGTTTCTTGCTGGCTGAACATTAGGGATATTGATTATGTAATGCAAATTCAATTATATTAGCAGCTCTTAGTCTTAACCCTTTTTCTTGATGATTTCCTGTTCCCAAATATCAACTAAATTATTAATAGTTTCTTGCCAGCTCCATTGTTGAGATAGTTCCTGAGCTTTGGTTCCCATCGATACTCGTAAATTGCGATCTCGGATCAATAAAATCAATTTGTCTAAAAAATCTCTTTGATTCTGGGGTTCATACAAAAAACCTGTTTGTCCGTCTTGAATTGTGTCAATTACTCCTCCAGCAGCAGGCGCGATCGCAGGAATACCCGCCGCTGCCGCTTCAATAACAGTCAATCCTCTCGTTTCTTTTTCCGAAGTTGTCACAAAAATATCGCCATTAGTTAATAATGCAGGAACAGCTTCAGAGCTAATTCTACCTAACAAGTAGGCATCAGGTATAATTTGTTGCAAACTTTGCTCAATTTCTTTTTTCATTGGCCCATCACCTGCAATAATAATCGCAATTTGGGTTAATATCTCTCCTGGTAAATTAACCAAAGATTCTAGTGCAAATTTCCAACCTTTATCAGAAGTTAAACGACCCAGAAATATTAGTTTAATTTTGTTTTCTAAATTCTCTGCTAAATTATGTTCTTCACTAAAAAAGTTAGAAGTTTTCTCTTGACTTGTAAACTTACTCGTATCACAACCTAGTAATTCAGCACAGTATAAATTCTTAATGCCTATTCCAGATAATTTTTGTGCAGTGACAGAGCTAGAAACTAAAGTTAAATCGTAAGAGTTATAGATTTTAGCGAAAATCAAACTTAAGATTTTTTTGATTAATTTATTAAGCCCCAAAGGTAAATTAAAATAATCATCAAAGTAATCAAGATAATTTGTATGAAACCAAGCCACACAAGGAACATTATGTTGTTTGGCAAATTTAACTCCAGTCATTTTCAAAAAACAAATGCCTAATCTTTCTGCTTCATCAACATGAATAATATCTGGTTGGAATTTTTCTAATTTATCGAGAACTATTTTATATGATTTACTCGTGACATCACGCTCAAAATCTAGTCCAATTGAGGCCGTACTAGGAAGATTGATTACTTCAACTCCGGAAAGAATATTTCCCGTATAATCTTGCCAATTAGGATAAATATGACTAATAACACTATAATCTGGACAAAAGACTTGTACTTGATGCCCTAAACTACTTAGCTGCTGTAATCGATTGAATACCGCGATCGTCACACCATCAATCACTGGGAAAAAACTAGAACAAATTATTGCTATTTTCATAAAAATACTAAATGGTCAATGCTTAATGTTTAATGATTAATGTTCAATGATAA
>JBCCYD010000707.1:0-2162 GCA_039190385.1 Cyanobacteria bacterium P01_F01_bin.143
ATTAGAATCTCGCGTACAAAATCTGGAATTACGACTTGAAAAACAGATTAACGAATTAAATTCAATCATAAGACAGCAAAGAGAAACAACAGACGAAGAATTAAAGCAAATAAAAAATAAAATTCCCCAACCCAGTCATCCTTTAACTTTGATAAATACCTTAGATAAGGATGAATTAACTCTCAAATTCCAACGCTCAAGAATTTCTCGTGCAGAAAAATTATCAAAAGCTATAATTGATGCTCGCGACAAGAAATCAAATAAGGAATTCTCAGATTATTGTGATGTCGTTAATTCGGTAAAAGGATTAGGAGATAAAACAATATTAACCATCATTGACGAATGGTCAAAATAACTCTTAACTTTTAACTCTTAACTGCTGACTCCTAACTCTTTTCCCTCATCCTTTTACCTTCCGCAAAGCATCAAACGCCTTCCCTCTTACACCCAAGGGTAACAAAGATAACCCCAAACCAGTCCATGCTTTAGCGGTAGAAAAAGACTTACCAGCTATAACCAACTCTCTTCCTTTCTCAGTTTCACCTGTTTCAATTAACCGTAAACCTAACAATAACTGAGTTTCCTGCAAGCGCTGCAATCGAATTTTCTCTAACTTCTCCGAATCAAATTTGTAGCTTTGCAAATACTGCTGCTTATCTCTTAAATAAGGAATTGCGCGATTAATTCCTTGCTGTTGTGCGTGAACTCTATATTCCATCAACAACTTTGGTAAATAATACCCTTTCTTTCCAGCCAAAGCCAAACGCACAAACAAATCATTATCCTCACAATTTTGCCAATTTGGCAGCATAAACCCAACTTCCACCAAAGTTTGACGGCGAAATAAAGTTGCACCAATTTGGAAGCTTTGATTCACAAACACAACTTCCAATAGATTATCTACCAACCCTTCTGCTAAATCTTCTCTTCCCCATGAATGAGAATTTTCCCGAGTTTTCGCTTCATTGCGGACATTATTAATATCAATTATCCAATGGTCTGTACCAACAAAATCAATCGTAGAATATTCATCAAGAATGGCAGCAGTTTGTCCGATAAAATCGGGTATTAATCGATCGTCATCATCAAATTTAATAAAATAATCGCCCGTCGCTGCATCAAAACCAGAACGCATATTATTACTTTTACCAATATTTTGATGATGACGGATATATTTAATCCGATTATCTTGATACTTCGATATTAATTCTGCAGTACTATCGCTAGAACCATCATCACAGATAATTAGTTCAAAATCCTCATAAGTTTGCTTGAGTACGCTTTCAATCGCGAAAGGTAACAAATCAACACGGTTAAATGTAGGAATGCAAATACTAACTTTAGACATACTATTATATTGAGAAGTTAGGAAATGTAGAGAAGTAACATTGCTGTATCTATCCCAACCCTTAGAAATCAGAATTAAGGAATTATCAGTTATAAATTACAATCTTTAAACTTTAGGATGCAAACCTATATAATTATTGTTTATGAAAAATTAATTCTACTCCTGCTTTGGCAGTCTTAGATTCATTTAAAATAAATTCATTAGGTCTTTGATATTCTCTAAATATTTTTTCAATTTTATCTACCTCCATTGGTTCCATAAAACTCAATAATCTTAATTCTGAAAGTAATTCTGATTTATCAATATAGTGTTGAATTTTTGTATTAGCACCGCTAATACCTACATTCGGTACACCGAGAATATCCGCTAATATTATTGAATGTAAACGGTTCCCAAAGTGGAAATCCATTTGACTTAATATCTCGACAAATTCTACTGGCTTCTCCCAAGAATGCAGTTTATAGTTGGACTCGGGTAAGTATTTTTTGAGTAAGTGATGAAATTTATTATCGTTTCTATCTTCTCCTACATGGGCTGGTAGTAAATGAATAACCGAGTTATATTTATCAACGAACTGCATTAATTGTTGTCCGTAAAATTCACCTCTTCCTTCACCCCACCAAAATTTTCCCGAGAAAGAGATATTTTTGATTTCGCTGGATTTCTTCTCTTTAATAAATTTTTCGTAATAATTTAAATCCAAAAATGCTAAATCACCACCCAAACAACAAGCTCTAACCTGCTTCAGTTTCTGCAAAGCTAATTCGTATGATTGCTTGTCTCTTAGATAAAGTAAATCAGCATTTTTAAAAAC
>JBCCYD010000708.1:0-2134 GCA_039190385.1 Cyanobacteria bacterium P01_F01_bin.143
CTTTTGAGGCTGCTAATTAAGTTGCCGTAAAAAATATATTAATTCCATAAATTTCTATTTAAAATAACTTCAATAAAGATAATTCTGAAGAGAGATGTTTTTTATTCTCTTCAAATTTCAATCAACCTCATAGCAGTAATTAGAAATTGACTAAAGTGACAAATTAGTAAGCGATCGCACTGCTTCAAAAGTCGGATCACTCAACACTATCCAACTTCCTTGAGGCGCATCATAACCATAATCCTTAGCAATTTTCTGAAACTCTGCTGATTCAATCACTCTCAACAATCTTGTCCCTGCATCCGAAAAAGATAAAAATTGATTGCTACTAACCATCGTGTGCGACAAGGCAACCAAAGTAAAATCAGGATTATCTTTCGTAATATTTTTCCCCAAAGAATAATAAGTTAAAGCCCAAGGAGATCCACCCTCTTCCAATTGCACTTTCAACTTAGAAGAAGTTGATTCGGCAAAACCAGAACGCAATCGCAACGCCTTCATTTTCTGACTTAATGCTTGAGGAATCTGGGTTGGCAAAGGTTGAAATTGATTAATTTTTTTACTAGTTTCCAACTCAGGAGTATCAGCAATTCCCTGAAGCGCCATGTTGTACCAAATAGTTCCAATTAAAGTTTCTGCCATCACGCCACCATTAGATTTGCGCGCATCCGCCATGATGATTCCAGGAGGAGAAGCATAACGATTAATGCCAATCTCATTCCAATTAGAATCACCCTCCAAAAGATCAGCAAACCTAACCGCATCTAATTCATAGGAAAAACCAGAACTTTTGAGCGAAATATCAGAAAGTGCCGAGAAAAAGCCGCTAGCCTTCATTTTGTCCGCAGCTTTCTTGTTTACCACCAAGACTAAAGGATCTAGTAAGGTAGCTTCATTGTCTAAAACCTTTTTGCCACTAGCTTCAATAAGCTCCTTGCCCGCTTCTGCGATCGCGGAATCTCCTGTCCAAATATAATCAAGATTATCCAAAGCTTGACTTGTCGCCTGATTAAAAACTTTTAACTGAGAAACCGATCCCTTCTTTGTCGTGCTACCATCGCTAACTTGCAAATCGGCATCAGATAACAACTTTTGCACTTGCTCATTGCGTACCAGCAAATCATATCTTTCGCCACCAACATAACCATGAACCAGATCAGGAGCTTTGAAACTTTCTTGAATTTGCGGAATACCAAAGATTATGAGGACGACAGTCGCGATCGCAATCAAACCATAGGCAATTACATCAGAAAGATTCTGAACCCGATTCCCCACACTTGTCGTCAGAATCAAAAAGGCAATACCAATTAAAATCCCCAAGACAACACTAATTATCAACCCAGCACCCAACACAAACAATGCTAGAGACAACAACAGCATCAACAAACCAGCTATTACTTTAGAAAATCTACGAGAATTCATAAATCAGTTATTAGTTATCAGCTATCAGTTAAAAAATTACTCATTACTCATTATCTCGATCCTGCGAAGACGGGACTCATTACCCATTACTCATTAAATCTGCGCTTCACGAAATGCTTTTAATAATTCCTCCAAAGTTTCATTAGCATCCTCAGAAATAATTGGACGAGCATTGAGAGTTTCGGCTAATTGAATTAATGCTTTTCGATCCACATCTCCCGCACCGACAATGGTAAATTCGGCATCTTTAGCCTCCAATTGTTGAAAAATATTTAACAAATTAGAGTCAACAGGATTACGAAATTGACCATCAGTAAACAGAAAAATCTCCGTTTTATAATCATCAGGAATTGTTAAAGCTGTTTGAAACCCAATCTTTAAACCTTGAGCAACAGGAGTGCCCCCTTGTGGTCTGACATCTTTTTGCAGCGATCGCAGAATGGTTTCTCGATCTATCTCGGCTCCTGCTTGTGATCCCAAAGGAATTTGATAAGCATTCTTTCCTTGATAAATAATTAGACTAAAGCGATCGCTCGGCGAATAGAGATAATTATTTTTAGCCCGCTCAACATTAAGGAATGAGGATTTAATTATTTAGCCAAGTTAGACTGATTCTGGTTTGACTACATAGTTCCACTGAGGTAGATGTTCATCGAAAATGACATTCATAGTTTCTTTGAAATCTTGAGCTACTTTTTTCCCTGTTTGATAC
>JBCCYD010000709.1:0-2133 GCA_039190385.1 Cyanobacteria bacterium P01_F01_bin.143
GTATATACTAAAAATATATATCTAATCCCCAGCTACTATATTATGGAAACAGCCAAATTATTCCGAAATGGTCAGAGCCAAGCAGTTAGATTACCCAAAAAGTATCGTTTTGAAGGAGAGAAAGTGATTATCAAGCGTTTGGGGAATGCGGTAGTTTTATTACCTTATGAAGATTCTTGGTCAACATTATTTGATAGTTTGGAACAATTTTCTGATGATTTTATGGAAGAAGGTCGTCAGCAACCAGAATCACAAGAACGAGAAAGTGCTTTTGAATGAAATTTTTACTCGATACAAATATCTGCATTTATATCATCAAGCAAAAACCAAGAGAAGTATTGCAGAAGTTTAATACTTATCGAGTTGGCGATATTGGAGTCTCATCAATTACAGTCGCAGAACTTGAATTTGGCGTTCAGAAAAGTCAATTTCCTGCCAGAAATCAACAGGCGCTAACACAATTTCTTTTGCCTTTAAACATAGTTGATTTTGACCGTGCTGCGGCTATCGTTTATGGAGATATCCGAGCAACATTAGAAAAACAAGGAACCCCGATAGGTTCATTAGATACTTTGATTGCCGCTCATGCTGTTAGTTTGGATGTGACTTTAGTTACGAATAATCTCAAAGAGTTTAATCGTATATCAAATTTGCAGTTAGAAAATTGGGTTGATTAGATTCATTGAGTGTAATGATAACTTTTCAAGTGGAAGCGACTACTGAATGAATCCAGAATATTATTTCCCAGATGAATACACCTAATTAAAGTTAGGTAACATAACCTTGACTGATTCTCCTGCCGCGATCGCGGTTTGTCCAATGGGCACTACAGCTAAAGCATTAGTTTGGGATAGATTAATCAGATTACCAGAACTATGACTACCTCCCGCTAGAGAAAATTCGGGCATTCCCTCAACAATATTCAATTTGCCCCATAAATAAGTTTCTCTTTTTCCCCCGGAGCGCAATTCATGTTTCGTGACTGCGTTAATAAAAGTTGGTTGCCAATTACTTTTTAACCCTGATAGTTTTTTGATCGCAGGTTGGACGAAGCGCCAACAACTAACCAAAGCTGAAACTGGATTGCCCGGAATACCAAAATAAAGACAGTCATTATCAAAACTCGCTACAGTTAAAGGTTTCCCTGGTTTTACAGCCACACTGCGAATGTGAATTTTTCCGCCCAATTCTTCGAGGATTTGATCAACATAATCGTAATCACCTACGGAAACCCCGCCAGTCGATAGAACGATATCCACTTCCGCGATCGCCCTTGCCATAGCTTGTTTCAACTTATCTGGCTGATCCGGAACAATTCCCAAAAAGAGCGGTGTGGCCCCATTCCCGGTAACAAAACTACCTAAAGCATATTGATTAGAATCGACGATTTGTCCTGGTTTCAGAGGAGTATCAGGAGTAACCAATTCATCCCCTGTAGATAAAATAGCGATGCGAGGAGCACGATAAACCTCTAGTTCATTACATTGAGCTGTAGCTAGAATCGCAATATCTGGGGCTTCCAAAGCTATACCAGACTCTAACATGGTTGTTCCTGCTTGATAAAAAGAACCCCGATGTCTCACAAATTGTTGGGGTTGGGGCGCAGATAAGATTTTGACCGAATTACCATTGCGTTGGGTATTTTCTTGAATCACAATCGTATCCGCACCTTCTGGCAACATGCTCCCCGTGAAGATTCGAGCGGTTTGCTGTGAGGAAATTGTTTTTTGCGGAATCGAACCCGCAGGTATTTCTTCGATAATTTCGAGCGTTACGGGCTTTTCCTCCGAGGCGGCTTGAACATCTTCGTAACATACGGCATAACCATCCATAGCCGAGTTATCCCAATAGGGAAAATCTAATTTACTGCTAATAGATTGGGCTAGAATGCGTCCTCTGGCTGATTTAAGATCAACTATTTCCGTGTCTTTTTGACTATTTAACGGGGTAAGTAAATCGAGAATTATTTTTTCGGCTTCTTGGGCTGGCAACATAATTTTTTCGGGATATCATATATATCATACATATTAAAGAGATTAAGATGTATATTAAAATGACCAATTTCTTAAGTGTTTAATACTTGAATGAAGTCGCTATTAGGAAAAATATTAAAAAATCAATATTATATATCTA
>JBCCYD010000710.1:0-2120 GCA_039190385.1 Cyanobacteria bacterium P01_F01_bin.143
CTGGATTCAATACTCATAAACTCTTTATGTAGTTAATAGTTGCATACAGATAACTTATGACCGTATCCTAGATTAAGTATAATCTTTTCCGAAGGTCAACCACATCGAAAATTAAGGGATATGGTTAACCTCTGCTATTTAATAATGGCAAACGTATCAAAATTCCGAGACCTCAAACCAGCAATCATTAAAATTATAAAATCAGTTAATAAGTTCTCTTCGCCGTTGCAACCCGAGAAATAATGCTAGTAACCAAAACCAACAATACCAAAATAAACGCTGCTGCCCAAGCCAATTCCTGTTGATTCTTAAAAGGAACGATCGCGAAGTTATAAACCAACACCGCCAAAGATGCCGTCGGTTCCACAAATCCATTATTCAAATCAGGCCAATATTGCGTAAACAAAGCCGTAAACAACAAAGGTGCTGTCTCTCCCGCAGCCCGAGCAACCGACAAAGTTATCCCCGTAATAATAGCGGGCATTGCAGCAGGCAAAACAACTTGCAACACAGTCTGATAATTATTAGCCCCAATGCCAATCGATGCCTG
Organism: Cyanobacteria bacterium P01_F01_bin.143; assembly: GCA_039190385.1. Classification (GTDB taxonomy): domain Bacteria; phylum Cyanobacteriota; class Cyanobacteriia; order Cyanobacteriales; family Xenococcaceae; genus Xenococcus. The sequence goes on from JBCCYD010000710.1 coordinate 551, forward strand.
ACGGATATCTTGCGGGACAAGTTTTAACGCTTCATCCGTAGTTCGCACAATAATCGGTAACATCAAAATAGATAAAGCAAATCCCCCAGCCCAAGCAGAATATTGCTTCGTAGTTAGGACAATCACACTATAGGCAAAAACCCCAATGATAATTGAAGGAACTCCACTCAAAACATTGGTCGCAAAACGAATCCAATCAGCTAGTTTCCCACCACTAAATTCTGATAAATAAATCGCTGCCATAATCCCAATGGGAATACTAATCAAAGCACCAATCCCCACCATAATGATGGTTCCTAAAATGGCATTCCCAAAACCCCCGCCATCGACTAATGGTGGTGGTGGAAGTTCGGTAAATACTTGCAAACTCAGAGAACTAATTCCTTTGGTCAACAAATAACCCAGAATAATAAACAGAGGCACAATTGCCATCACCGTAAATAAAGTAGCAACCCCTGTCATAAACAATCCAAATAGATTACGGGGCGAAGTTGGATTTTTTTTGAGACTTTTAATATCGAAAGATGTATCTATAGTCATTGTTCAATGCTTAATGTTTAATGGTCAATGATTAATGTTCTAGATTTTTTGTAATCTAACTACTAGTAGTTGAGCGAGGATATTAACTACTAGAGTTATAGCAAATAAAATTAAGGCTGCATACATCAAGGCTGATACTTGTAAACCACTAGCTTCAGCGAACTGATTAGCCAGTAAAGAAGAAATTGTATTTGAAGGAGCCATCAGTGAAGGAGCAATTTTATTCGAGTTCCCAATTAACATCGTAACTGCCATAGTTTCTCCCAATGCTCTTCCTAAAGCCAGCATGATACCGCCGATAATACCCGAGGAGGCAGCAGGTAAAACGATTTGGATGATTGTTTCCCAACGAGTTGCGCCCAATCCCACCGCAGCTTGTCGCAAACCACTCGGAACATTGGTAATTGAATCGCGGGAAATCGCGGCAATAGTAGGCAAGATCATGACGGATAAAATTAATGCCGCCGGGAGCATTCCTGGACCTTTAAGACTAGTAATGGTTTTGAGAAAAGGAATTAAAACAAAAATACCCCAAAGACCATAAACCACACTGGGTATCGCGGCGAGTAACTCTACAAGAAAGACAATAATTCTTTGAAGTGCTGGCGGAATATAATCTTCACTGAGGAAAATTGCCACGCCAATTCCAATGGGAACAGAGATTGCTAAAGCGATCATGGAACTCACAATGGTTCCGTAAACAGCAGGTAAAACACCATATTCACTTTTGACAGGATTCCAACTGCTAGTAAAAATAAAATTTATACCAAATTCACTAAGAGCTGGGATTGCTTGAATTGCGACTTGAATTGTAATCCAAATCAGAACTCCCGCGATCGCCAGAGCAAAAATTTTAGCTGATAAATAAAAACTTTTATCGAGATTCCTTTCTATAGCAGGACGTGGTTCAAGAGTTTTTTGATTATTAATATTCATAGAAAGAACTGTAGAAAAGAGCAAATTCCTTTGGTAATACTCTATCAATTAATCTTCAAAAAATATATAGCAATATCACTTCAGTTGTTATTAA
>JBCCYD010000711.1:0-2091 GCA_039190385.1 Cyanobacteria bacterium P01_F01_bin.143
AATTGATGGTGCTTCTCAGGATAAAACTTTAGAGATTATTCATCAGTATGAATCTCAAATAGATTACTGGTGTAGTGAAGCAGATACAGGTATTTATGATGCGATGAACAAAGGCATTAAAGCTGCTCAAGGACAAATAATTGGTTTGATAAATTGTGGTGATACTTATCTAGAAAATGCCGTAGCAGAAATAGTAGATATATATAATAAACATATTCAAGATAATTCTTTGTTAGTGATTACTGGAGCAATGTATCGCTTTGATAAAGAGAAAAATTTTAAATTCAGAATAGAGAAAAATCAAAAGTTACTAGATACCAAAATTAATCGCGGGATGCCTATAAACCATCCTGCAACTTTTATTACTAAAGATACTTACAATAAATTAGGAGTATTCGATACTCAATATCGTATTTGTGGTGATTATGACCTGATTTTTCGATTCTATAATAGTTTTTTAGTTCAGTTTATTTTTACCGAACAAGAAATTGCCAATATGAAATTAGGAGGAATCTCTGAACAATTTTCTAGTATAGGGATTAGATGTCGAGAACATTTTAGTATCAGGAGAAATAACTTGTCACTATTGCATAATTTATGGATTTGTAGCTCTTTTTATTTGATTACAGCTAGCAAATTTGTGATCAAAAATATAGTTAGCAATTCTCTAATGTCTTTTTATTATAAATTACGACATTAATTCCTTCTAATCTTTGTCTGAATCAGAAATGAAAGTATCAGTTATTATCACAACTTATAATCGTCCATTACAATTGCAGCGAGCTTACGATAGTGTTGTTAATCAAACTCGGATGCCCGAAGAGATTATTATTATAGATGACGCCTCAGATAATATTGTGGCAGAAGGTTTAAAGCAAAAATGCGGTCTCGCCCAAAGCGAGGCGCTGCGCGATCGCGAAATTATCACAATTATCAAAAGATTTGAGACTTCCCAAGGAGCTTGTAAGGCGAGAAACACAGGTGCCGCGATCGCGACAGGAGATATCATCATGTTCCTCGATGATGATGACACTTGGGAACCGCAAAAAATCATTGACCAATTAAAAATTTTTGATAGTAATTCTCAAATTGGATTAGTCTATTCTGGTAAATTAATCGTCAAAGAAACAGAGCGAGAAAAAATACTATATCAAGTAACTCCCAAAGCAAAAGGTAATCTCTATCCAGCAATTTTATATGATAATGTGATTGGTTCAACTTCTTCTGTAGCTATAAAGAAAAAACTCTTTCAGCAAGTAGATGGTTTCGACGCAAAAATGCCAGCATTACAAGATTATGATCTTTGGATAAGATGCTGCCAAAAAACTATTATTGGGCATGACAATTCTTATAATTTAAGATATACTATCGCGGAAAAACCTGATTATCAAATCAGTGGCCAAGCTTACCGTCAAATAAATGCTGTCAAGATAATTTTAGAAAAATATCATACCGAAATTACAAAGCAAAGATTTTTTAATACCCGTAAGATACATGCAGCAAAAACTTTTTATATTGCTAAAACATTACGTTCTCAAAGTTTACTATCAGCAATACCTTGGATGATTAAAAGTTTTTTTCAATATCCTAATATTAAGATTATAGCTTTAGTTTTTCCATTAAAAATAACTCAACAGTTACGAAATTACTTCTCAATAAAGACTTAAGTAAATGGATTATCAACAGCTCAAACAAACAATAAATAACTACTCTGGCAGAAGTCTAGAACAACGCAAAAATTGGTATTCTGCCGCAGCTGATGCTTACAATAAAGCAAGACCTTGTTATCCTCAAGAGTTGATTCAACAAGTTGTTGAGATTACACAACTATCTTCTAACTCAAAAATTCTTGAAGTAGGCTCTGGCCCAGGAACCGCCACAGTTTCCTTTGCTCAATTAGGTTGCCCGATGGTTTGTTTAGAACCCAATCCAGACTTTTACCGGTTAGCCCCAGGGCTACCTCATACTTTTGAGATGAGATTGGCAGGAAAGGGTTAAAGAGAACATTTTGAGCAATTTGATAATTTCATAGAAGATTTTTATTATCTCCGTATTGTTGAATTTTGAGGAGATAAGATGCAAAGGGTTAAA
>JBCCYD010000712.1:0-2089 GCA_039190385.1 Cyanobacteria bacterium P01_F01_bin.143
AAAGCTATGAAGATTTACTTCAAGTTAGTTGTATCGGTTTAATTAGAGCAATTGAAAGATTTGATATTAGCAAGGGAAATGCTTTTAGCTCTTTTGCTTTGCCTTATGTAAGAGGAGAAATTCAGCATTATTTGAGAGATAAAAGTTCTACGTTACGAATTCCCCGACGCTGGTTAGAACAAAAACAGAAATCAGTCACTTTTATCAACAATTTTCGTAAAGACTATAATCGACAACCTACAGATTTGGAAATTACTCAATATTTAGAAGTTTCCCTCAAAGAATGGCAAGATATTAAACTTGCTTATCAAAATAGAAAACCTTTGAGCTTGGATATATCCGTAAATAATGACAATGATAGTCAAACTAGTTTATGCGATTTGGTCGCTGATCCCAAATATCGTAGTTTTCAACTAGTTCATGAAGATCGAATTCGTCTACAACAGGCTTTATCGACATTAGAAGATCGCACAAGAAATGTTTTGGAATTTGTTTTTTTGCAAGACTTAACCCAAAAAGAGACAGCAAGTAGAATGGGAATTAGCGTGATTACTGTGTCTCGCCAAATCAAAAAAGGGCTCAACATTCTACAAGAATCTATGTCAGAAGATGAGTAACATAAAATTTTACTAATGCCAATATAAAAATTAGCTCTACCAGTTTTTTAAATCAACTGTTATCTTGGAGTCGCAATTGTTTCTCGGAACAATTTTTCGGGGCAATTTGAAGTAGTAGTCTTGGTGAAACTGGTATGAGAAAAATTTCGTTTTTAGTATTAGTAGGAATCTTAGCTTTTTCCCTCGAAAGTTGTTCTTCGATGTCTAAATCTGACAATAAATCGGCGGGAACAATAGTTACAGAGGTAGAAGTAGGAACAAAACAAGCGAATAAAGCGCAAAAGGAAGAAAAAGAACCACTAACTCCCGAAGTAGAAGAATTTAAGGAGGTAGAGGCAGAAAAAACAGTAACGGGTTTAATTCCTGCAACTCAGCCAGAAATTAGAGTTAGAGGAAGCATCAGAGGCAGACAAGATCCCTTTGCTGTAGTGGCAATAAAACCTGAAATAGAAATCATTGAGCAAGAAGAATCAGAAATAGAAAAGTCTGAATCTTCGGCTATTGAAAGGCCAGAAGATCTTGAGAGCATTCCTACTATAGATGAAGAACTTTCTGTTGCTGAATTAGCAGACAATGTTCTAATTACTGGATTGATTGAGTTAGGCGATCGCATTCAATTAATTGTTCAGGCTCCAGAAGAAACTTCTACTCGTTATGTAGAAGTCGGACAATATCTTTCTAATGGGCAAATATTAGTCAAAAGAATCGAACCAGGCTTTCCTTCCCCCACAGTTATTTTGGAAGAAAATGGCATCGAAGTTGCAAAAGTTGTTGGTCAAGTGGAAGGAGGAATCTCAGAGGAAGTGAGCTTAGGTTCTGATTCGTTCGAGGAAGAATCAATCACAGATTCTCTTTCTTGGTTATCTAATTAGTTTGAAATAAATAAAGCTAACGAGAGACTGGGACAATGTCCCAATCTCTTATTTTTTGATGAGTAAATATTATTTCACGAATAATAAGATTTAATCTTATTATCGCTATTTTGTACTGTAACTTAAGACCATCGCAAACTAACAATTAAATTTGAATACTCATTAACCACGTCAGTAAATCTTGCAAGCTTTCCTCCGAAAAGACCAGCCTTAATTGGTCCCCAGTTTTCTCCCATTGCATTTGCTTCATCAATAATGCGAGAAAACGGCGAATTGTGATGACGATACTTCCAACCAAAACGTCCTATTGGCCCCCAAGAAGAATTTTGACGTTGTCTGTTGATATCAGAAACGATCAAGGCAAAAAAGACTTCGAATTCGTCGAATGATTTTTCGTAGTTCTTCCCAATAAATAAAATGTCATCAAGCTTTGGCTGAAGAATTTTAAATAGATACTCACCAGGGCAAACGCATACATTTCTTTACATGGAATGAGACAGAGAATTAAGAACCAGAGTCAAATAATGATTATTCCATCCAGCTTTAAGACGTTTAGCATGAACTCCTCCTTTAGCAGTCTTCTCATGAGTCAGGAGATTA
>JBCCYD010000713.1:0-2079 GCA_039190385.1 Cyanobacteria bacterium P01_F01_bin.143
ACTCCCAATTATTAATAATCGAAGTTTGAACTAAGTTCTCGATCCATTCAGCTTCTTGATTGGTAGGAATCTCAGAATCAGCAGCACGGATCATTTTACAGAGTTTTTGGGTTAAAAAAGGCTGACCGCCCGTCCAGGCTAACACCTCTTTGAGAATGGTTTGAGGATTACTAACTTTCTCGCTTAGTCCGTGTAGTAAAGGTTGGGCTTCATGCTCTTTAAAACCTTCGAGTTGAATCGACTGACCGATATTAAAAGGGGTTGTTTGAATGTCAGCAATTAAATTTGCGGGGGTAGCTACACCAAAGAAAGCAAAAGTTAACCGCCGATACTCTGGATTAAGACTGCGCTGATTGTAGCAGAAGCGAATCAGAGTGAAAAAGTCTTTAACGGAGAAATTTAAACCTAAAACACTATCAATTTCATCAATAAAAACGACAAGTTGTTTTGGGGAATGACCTTCTTCGATTCCCGCCTCTACTAGCAAAACTTCTTCGATAAATTCTCCCAACCGTTGTACAAGAGAAATATCAGATCGCTCTTGCCACCAAGTTTTGAGATTGACTTTACGCCGTAAACCGAAACGTCGTCCTAGCTCGAAAGCAAATCCCTTGTACCATTGCTCAGGGGTCACATTTTCACTACCAATACGGGTTAGATCAATTGGCGCACAACAAACTCCCTCATGTTGTAGATGATGCACCATGCGTACCATCAGGCTAGACTTGCCCATTTGCCGAGAATTGAGGATATAGCAAAACTCTCCCTGTTTTAAAGCTTTGTAGAGATAGCGATCTGCCGCACGTACAACATAAGTAGGAGCATCCATTGGTAAACTTCCCCCCACTTGATAATCAAAGCTAGAAGTTGATTCGGCGTTTCTGAGTAGATCGTTTTCAAAGAGTAGTTCGGCTTGAGTAGCTTTGAGGACATCCAGGGTTTGGGAGAGTTCTTGGGTTCGTTCTTCAACTTTTTGTTCTAGGTTGTGACTATAATCTGCTAATTGTTCGTAGAGGCGGGAGTTTTCGATCGAGATCGCAGCTTGGGAAGAAAGGATTTTTAAAACTTCGATCCGCTCTGTGGTAAATGCCCCTGTGGTGATATTATTTTCTAGATAGACAATCGCGCTCAGTTTACCTTGATTAATTAGAGGAGTGCAAAGGATTGATTTGGGGTGAGTCGCAAGTATGTAAGGGTCTTGGGTAAATTGTCCTTCGGTGACAGCATTATTCAAAACTACATTTTCTTGGGTACGGGCAACATAGTTGATAATGGCAATGGGAAGACGTGGTAAAGAGCGATCGCTATCCACACCATCAATAGGTAAAGAACGCAGTATAGTAATGTCTTCAGTGTCGATTTTGCCTTCTGCTTCAATAAACCATTGATTATTTTTTTCCAGGAGTAGCCAACCTCTTTGAGCACCTCCATTTTCAATCACCGTCTTCATTAATTTAGCTAGTAGTTTATCCAGCTTAATTTCACTAGTTAATGCTTGAGAGGCTTTGGTAATGGTTAGCAGATCGAGTGCTTGGGAATTAGCACTACCAGTAGATTCAGTTGTTTGAATGCTAATTACTTTTTTGCGATCGCTCCTGTCCAAGAGTAACTGAGGATATTCTGCTTCTAAAGCTTGAACTTTAGCGGTTGCACCCCAACGACTATAACAATGGTGGGCATTTTTGAGATAAAGCTGAGCAAATTCTTCTTGACCAAGAGCGAGGTAAAATTCTGCGGCTCGTTCGTAAGCTAGAGCTTCTTCATGGACAAATTCAGATTTTTTTGCTCCTTGAATGGCTTTTTCATAGAGTTCTTGTGCTTGCCAGTTTTCTCCTAATACTCTGGCTTGTTCTGCTGCTACTAAATCGTATTTATTTTGAAAGTTTTCTGGACAATGCTCTGCCCAATTTTTCATCTTGATTTGATTATTTTCTACTTGTTTTAATAATTCTTCCCTTTGCTCTATGCTTTACCCATAAGTCTCTAAAGAAAGATGGGAAGAAGGATGTAGCCGTTTCCAAGTAGAAGCAATATCATGCAATCGTGACAGTCCTCGCCAAAGAGTTTTAACTCCAGGAA
>JBCCYD010000714.1:0-2075 GCA_039190385.1 Cyanobacteria bacterium P01_F01_bin.143
CATAAATTAAAACTTTAGTACCAGTGTCTGAAAATTTATCTATCACAGGCTCAGTTTATGCTGAACAGGTGCGAAATTTAGACTTAAGCGATCGCGCTTTGGAAACTTACTGGCGTTGTTCTGGATCGAGATTTGACTGACTATATGTTGGGAATGCTGACAACTCTACTTAGTGGTTAAAGGCTTTTTTATAATCGCGAAATTAAAATTACTAACTTTGATTTTCTCAATGGTGATCACTAACTGATTCGATACAAAGCAAGCTTAATAAAGTTTCTTCTTTAGCTATGCGATCGCGTAGCCCCAACCTTCGGCTGATCGAAAAAAAACATGTGTCATTATTTTAATTTTGATACATGTTTTGTGATGAGCTTGATATTCTTTATTGGTGATTAGTAACATAAAGAGATTATAGATGAAATTCTAGTTTAGAGGCTAATTTTGGAGGAAATCAGGGAAAAATCTAAAAATTAAATTAAGGAGAAATAAGTCATGAGTTTGATAGGCGATTCAATTAATATTTCATCTACCCCTCTTCCTATATTCAATCTCACCAATGTTCCAGTGGGCCCTGGGGTTGAGGCTAGTTTTAACTTTGTTAATGGGAGTATCATTGCAATCGATGTTGACGATGATTCCTTTCTAGTTTCCTATACAAGCTCTGATGGGGCTAATTTCGGTTCATTTACTTATACATTATCTGACTTAGATTGGGTCGGTGATCCAGATGGATTTATTACGGGTGTGACTGCAAGTGATGGGTCAGGAATTGTACCTACTTTCACTAATAATGGTGCGGGTGGAGTTAGTCCTAGTACGATTAACGTTGTAATTCCATCAACATCTTTTCCAGGCGGAGCAGGTTCCACAGAAACCTATAGCTTCGATATTACTACGGAATGTTTTCTGCCTGGGACTCATATTCTCACTGAGCAAGGAGAAATTCCTGTCGAAGAATTAAATATTGGAGATATAGTAAAAACTGCCGATGGAAAATTAGAAGCCATTAAATGGGTTGGTCGTCAAACTGTCGATCCGAATCGGGTTAAAAGTGCGCTACGGAGTCATCCCATATTAGTTAAAGCTGGTGCTTTAGGAAATAATCTTCCCCATCGTGATCTTTATATTTCTCCAGATCATTCTCTATTTATTGATGGCTTATTGATTAATGCTGGAGCTTTAGTTAACGATATTTCCATTATTCAAACTGAACCAGAAGACTCTTTCACTTATTATCATGTGGAATTAGAAAACCATTGTTTATTAGTTGCTGAAGGAACTGCTACCGAAAGTTATTTACCCCAAAAAGAAAATCGCGATGAATATGATAACTTTGCTGAATACGAAGAGTTATATCCTGAAGGCAGTAATTTAATCCTTTGGCCGATGGATTATCCTCGTATCAGTAGTTGGAATAAAGTTCCTCGTTTTGTGAGTAAAAAGCTTCTCGCGATCGCACAAACTTTAGAAGGCAAAACTCTCTTAACAGCTTAGACTTTTCAGACTGTTGCACTATAGTAGATCCTTTATCATTCGCTTCTAAAGGATCTACTTTTTTTTATATTTTCTAAGCGCCAGGCTCTACCTGATCGCAATAAATCCGCTTAGCAAAGACACACCTTTTTAATAGCGATTATATTTGTGTATTTTTCTCGCATCAATTATGCTCAAAAACTATATCACTTAGTGATATAGTTAAATCATGAAAAAGTTAATGACAAAACATTTTTCAAAATGGGTATCAAAGCAAAATATATCTGAAAATGAGCTTAAAATTACTTTAGATGAACTCCAAGAGGGTAATTTTGAGGCAAATCTTGGAGGGCACCTATACAAGAAAAGAATTCGATTTAAAGGAAAAGGCAAAAGAGGTAGTGGAAGAACTATAATTTGCTATCAAAAAGGGGATAGAGCAATTTTTATCTATGGGTTTGCTAAAAATGACAAATCAAATTTATCACCAAAGGAATTGACTGCCTTCAAGGAATTATCGAAAATTTTGCTTAACCTTTCAGAAAAAGACTTAGAGATTGCTATTAAAAATGGAGATTTTACTGAGGTGAAATAATGAGAGA
>JBCCYD010000715.1:0-2073 GCA_039190385.1 Cyanobacteria bacterium P01_F01_bin.143
CAAAGAGTTCTTCAAAATTGTTTCTTTTGTTTATCTCTTCTGTTTATTTATTTCGTTCCTTATATATAGATTGGAGAAAAAATTTATGTCATTTTCAATGATTGGAATGCAGCGTTCTGGTTCTAACTTATTAAGATTGATGATCAACCAAATCGATGGTTTGGCTGCTCCTCATCCCCCTCATATCTTAAAGCGTATTATGCCTTTAGTTGATAGCTATGGCGACTTAGAAAATGAAGATAATTTCAAAGTTTTAGTTGATGATGTTTGTCGTTTAGTTGAACTAAATCCTGTTCCTTGGGAAGGCGTTACTTTAGACAGAGAAGATGTTCTTAAGCGTTGCCAGAAAAATTCACTAGTTGCTATTTTCTCCTCAATTTACGACATTGTAGCTGAAACTTGGGGTGCTAAGCAATGGTGTTGTAAAAGTCTTTCTAATGTATTTTACTTACCAGAAATTACTAGTTATTCCGATGATGCTAAATTCATTTACCTATATCGTGATGGTCGCGATGTGGCTTTATCTTTCCAAAAAGCAGTGGTAGGAGAAAAGCATATTTATCACATTGCTCAATCCTGGGCTAAGGCACAACGTCTTGCTTTGAAAATGAAAGAGCAATTAGGAGCAGACAGATTCTATAGTATTAGCTACGAAGAGATCACTGGTGATCCTGAACCTGCTCTTAGAGGATTATGCGAATTTATGGGTGTAGAATATACTGATAAAATGCTTAATTTTCATAAATCTAGTGAAGCAAATAATGCTGCATCTTCTAGTTCTTTATGGGGCAATGTAACTCAACCCATTATGAAGAAAAATACTAAGAAGTTTCTAGAAAAAGCTACTACTGAAGAAATCGAAATTTTTGAATCAGTAGCTGGAGATGTCTTAGATGCTCTTGGTTATGAAAGAGTGAAAATTGCTAAAGGCGAAGAAATGGAATTTACTCCTGCTGATATTGAGAAATTCAATGCAATTAACGAAGCCAAAAAAGCAGAAGTCGTGCAGAAAATGGACCCTGAAGATCGTCAAAGACGTGATATTCAAGCTAATTTGCTAGATGAAATTAAATCTCGTAAAGCTGGCTAGAAATACAAATCAATACAAATTAGTGAATAAATACAAACTCCAGATTACAAAGGATTATGTGTCTATCTGGAGTTTTTTTCTGACTACAAGTTTTGATAATGGTTCTCAACTTGCTCTTAAATTTGGGGCAGGTGACCAACTGATTAGATTTTTTTCCATATAAGGAAAATTCAATCTCCCATCTGACAATTGGGGGATTTTTCTTGCGATGATTTCCTCTGCAGAGCAGCAAATATCATATTTTAGCGCAAGAATTTAATTAAAATACTCTCATCGTCATATTTAACATTTTTGAGCAAGATGAAAAGCAGATATATATGAAAGCCTAAGGTTGCCATCACAGTTAAACTCAATTTTATTTCTCAATCCCTCGAATAAAACTTTTTTGGTCTGAGAATCAAGCTCTAGATAGGTTTAATAAGTATTTAAAAGTGTCAAATATTCCTCAATTGTATAAATTACTTCAGACTCAATGTGACCAGATACTAAATTTTTAAATTGACCTGAATCTTGGAGCATTTGACCTAATCCTTGTAAAATCTTGAGCTGTGTTTCTTTGTTTTCGTAGCGATCGAGAGATGGAGCATGAAGTTGATAAATTTCAGATAGCTGTTGATATATTTCATAGGCAGGTTGAAGTTCTTTATTCCACAACAAAATTAAATAGCCATTCTCTTGTAAAGCCTGAGCTGCTTTTGGGTAAGCTACATCTGGTGCTATCCAATGGAAAGAACTTGCCGCTAAAACTACATCAAATTTATTAGTTTCTAATTTCCATTCCTCAAAAGATGTGTTTTTAATTTCCACATTCGGATACTGGTTACAATTTTGTTGGGCTAACCGCAGGGCTACCTCACACTTTTGTGGCAGCATAAAGTAAGGATTTGAGGACGGAATCATTCCACCCAGCTTGTTTGCGTAATCCTTTGATTGACTGTCGTTTTTTCTGAACAGTCCTCAGCATATTCAGAGCAAGATGTTTA
>JBCCYD010000716.1:0-2073 GCA_039190385.1 Cyanobacteria bacterium P01_F01_bin.143
AACCAATTACAACCTACATACCGCTGTTTGACGTAACTGATGTAGTATTTTTTTTTAAAATACTATAATGTTTATTATTTAATTTTAGCATTTTGCTGTTAAAATAGTGGAAGGGGTGGGTGATACGTGGCCATGATTATGTTCTAATGGCGATTGCCTAACTATTAACTGAAAAGCATTAAAGAGCTGATAGGGCCAAATTGAGGATTCTATAGTTTAATTCACCAACCCCTAGAGGAACAAGTATATTTTGCAATGATGACAAATTTCCCATCTTCTGTAATTGTACAAGACATTGACCACTGTGGTATAGTAGCAGGGATCATAGATAGAATTGGACTGGTAGAGATGATTAATCGGGCGATCGGTACTCCCGACCTAGAAGTCATATCTCCAGGAATTGCAGTCAAAGCTATGATTATCAATGGTTTAGGCTTAGTTAGTGCCCCGTTGTACTTATTTGAGAAGTTTTTTGTAGGAAAAGCAACACAACACCTATTAGGAGAAGGAATAGAGCCGGAGCATTTGAATGACGACCGACTAGGAAGAGTCCTAGATAGGCTTTATGAAGTTGGACTAACTCAGCTATTTGTGGATATTGCTCTTTCTGCATCAAAAACAGAAGGAGTGAATACAGACACTTTACATTATTGTTCAACATCGTTTCATGTTCATGGAAAATATACCCAGGATGAACTAATTGAAGAAAAAGAAGCAATTCCGATTAAGATTACTTATGGTTACTCAAGGGATCATCGCCCAGACCTGAAACAATTTATAGTTGACAAATATGTGTAGTGGGGATGGAGATATTCCTTTATACCTGAGAGTCGCGGATGGTAACGAATCAGACCGAGGAATTTTTGCTCAATTGATGAAAGAATTTAGAGAAAATTGGGAGTTAGACGCTTTATTTGTTGCGGATGCTGCCATGTACGGAGAGGAAAACTTACAACAGTTGAATCAATTGCGCTGGTTATCAAGAGTGCCTGGAACCCTGAGTGAAGCCAAAAAATTAATGTTACAGCTATCTGATGATGCCTTAAAAGATTCAGAAATTGAAGGGACTACGCCTAGGTAGTGTTTGTAGTAAATATGCTGGTATTAAGCAAAGATGGTTAGTGGTAGAAAGTGAAAGCCGCAAAAGTGCAGATTTAGAGCAATTAGAAGAAAAAATTACTACTGCTACTATGATTGCTCAAAAGCAACTGTTATCTCTTTCTCAGGAAAAATTTGCCTGTGTGCCTGATGCAGAGCAAGCAGCCCAAAAATTAGGAAAAGAGCTACGATATCATGATCTCGAAGAGCTTGAGTTTCTTGTACACCCTAGTCACGCAAAACCAGGCAGACCAAGAAAAGGAGTTACTGCCAGCAAATATTGCTATCAACTCAGAGCAAGTTTAGTTATCAATTCTGAGCTAGTCAATAGGGAAAAAAACCGTGCGGGAAGATTTATTTTAGCAACTAACGTTCTAGAGAATCAAATTTTAAGTGATGATGAGCTATTAGCAGAATATAAAGCTCAACAATCAACAGAAAGAGGATTCCGTTTTCTATGCATACCCCATGTTTTTTGCTGATAGCTAATTTGCTCAAAAATCCAGAAAGAGTAGCAGCACTGGCAATGGTTATGGGACTGTGTTTATTGGTGTATAGCTTAGGTCAAAGGGCATTAAGGCAAGCTTTAAGTGCAGCAAAGGAATCAATTCCCAACCAAGTAGGTAAACCAACAACAACTCCGACTCTGCGATGGATTTTTCAATGTTTTCAATCTATTCATCTGGTGATTATTAATGGGGCCAAGCAGATTACTAACTTAACTGAAGAACGCCAATGGCTGCTTCAGTTTCTTGGTGCTTCGTGTCGTAAATATTATTTACTTCTCTAGTTGAACACAGAGGAGTGAGGAAATTTTTTTGTGGGCATTTGAGCAATTTTACTTATGCAACCTTGCCCTATGAGGTAGCGTTGGCGGAGCAAGTGCGGCAGCTATATCGCCTTTCCAAGAGAGCGATCGCTCTCTTGATTTTAATTAACAGGACTTACGCAGCACCGCTATATATGGCGTATTGT
>JBCCYD010000717.1:0-2066 GCA_039190385.1 Cyanobacteria bacterium P01_F01_bin.143
GCGTAATCTTGTCGCCTAATAATGGGAGCCAAGCAATCAGTAAATTGAGTATTACTTTTGCTATATTAAAATTATCAGGCGATATCAGAATATATACTCATGTTGAGGTTGAAATTCCTTTCTGTAATGAATATCATTACTTTTTCATTGTTGTTAGCTTTTGTTGTAGCGGCTAAAGAGGCTCAAACCGTAACTATCTCAGATTCACAGTTGGTAGATAAAAAAGAAATATTTAAAAGAGAATTTTTAAAACAACTAAAGCAGCAACAAGAAATTAAACACTCGACTCAATTAGTAGCTCAACGACAAGAACGAATAGCTCTGGTTATTGGCAACTCAGCTTACCAAGAAGATCCTTTAGCAAATCCCGTCAATGATGCTAATGATGTGGCTCAAGCATTACAAGAACTGGGCTTTAAAGTCACATTGATCCAAGATAAAGATCTCAGAGGAATGGAAGATGCGATTGAAGATTTCAGCAGAGAATTGCGGCAAGGTGGAGTGGGAGTTTTTTATTATGCAGGACATGGAGTTCAGGTAAATGGAGAAAATTACTTGGTTCCACTTAATGCAAGACTTAATTTCCAGAAAGATGTGCGTTATGATGCCGTTCCTTTAGGTAAGGTACTTAATGCTATGGAATCGGCCCAAACTAGCGTAAATATTGTCATCATAGATGCCTGTAGAGATAACCTTTCTATCGAAAATTGCGTTCTCGAAGTCGTAGCGCAAGTGCTATTCGAGGTTTAGCTCCAGTCCAATCGGCACGAGGAACATTAATTTCCTTTGCCACAGCACCAGGAGAATTCGCAGAGGATGGAGGAGGCAAAAATTCCCCGTTCACCGCAAATTTATTGAAACATATCAAGACTCCAAATTTGCCTGTGGAATTGATGTTCAAACGAGTGAGAGCAGGTGTGGAGCAGGAAACCAACAGAGAGCAAACCCCCTGGGAACAATCTTCCTTAGTTGGGGAATTTTCCTTCTTTCCAAGACAGGAACAACCAACACCTTCACCTCAAACCAACACTGATTTTAGTACAGCTACAGTCACGCAACCGACATCCCCAATAATTGACTCAAGTAAACCTGGAACTATTCTGATCTCTAAAGCAACAGGTGTCAATTACTCTCAACTAAGAGATTTACTTGTCGCAAAAGAATGGAAAGAGGCAGATCAAGAAACACTAGACAGAATGTTACAAGCTGCTGGGAGAGAACAAGAAGGGTGGTTTAGGTCAGAAGATCTCAATCAATTTTCCTGTGAAGATCTACGCATCATTGATCGACTGTGGCTAGATGCTAGTCAAGGAAAATTCGGCTTTATCGTGCAAAAAGAAATCTGGCAAAATAATGGAAGTCCTACTTTCGATTCACCAACAGAAATTTGGAGGCAGTTCTATATTGATGTAGGTTGGAAAACAGAAGAGTCAGGCATAGAAAGTAGGGACGGTTATGTGAGCTACGATGACCTGGGGGGATTTACCGTTGGGGTAACCAGTAAGAAGGGGAACTTACCTGCGACAGGAGAATTACCAACTTCAGGAAACGGGTACCTTATGTTGTTCGGTGAAGCAGTTTTCTTTTCTCGCCTTGCGAACTGTAGCCCTTAAGATATAAATACTTCAGGCAATTTGTCAAGCTTGATTTTTGGAACTTTATCTCCGAAAAAAGCTTGTTCAGTGAACAGTTATCAGTTTGTGCATAATCTTTCCGCCTAACAGTAAATAAAAACTTTGGACTCTTGACTCCTCACTCATTACTAAACAGAACGTTTCAACCAATTTACTAAATCTGCTTCAGTTGTAAAATCCAATAAAGCTTCTCCTAAATCTTCCAACTGTTCTATTGACAAAGTTTGAATCTGCTTCTCTAAATCCTGAGAAATTTGTCCAAAACGTTTTCTAAGAATACGTAAAGCGAAAGAAACTTCTCCTTCTTGTTTGCCTTCAGCTTTCCCTTCTATTTTACCTTCTATTTTCCCTATACCGATACCCTCAGCTTTGCCGTCACTATACCATTCTTCTGCTAATGTTCCCATAATCTCCTCTACTTTTATCTCTTCC
>JBCCYD010000718.1:0-2062 GCA_039190385.1 Cyanobacteria bacterium P01_F01_bin.143
AAATTTGGGAGAAGTTTTATATAAATCAAAGTCAGCTAAGAAAAGACCAAGATTTAAAAAAGTGGATTAAGGTATTTTTTAATTCATATGCAAAAGAATATTATGAAAACTATGCTGAGGTTATTAATTATATTTCGCCCAAAATAGAAAATGAAAAGAAGAGGTATTTGGCAAATATTTTTCTACAAGCCTGTCAATTTGAATATGTATTTTTTGAAGAACTTTTATCGGACTAAAAAAAATCAGCGCAAATATAAATTTTATTCACGCTGAAATACTTAAACTCAAGTAATTATTAATGCAACAATATCAAAAGCGTGCTACTCCTACATAAGAAATGATCAGACGATTTTTTTCATCTATGTTTCCATTCCAATCTGGAGCCTCGCCTATCTCAAATTCATAATCAGGTTTGGTTAGTTCTGGATTAGTCTTTCGTAGTCTTTCTGTACACCAATTAAGTAATATTTTGGCTGACTCCTTATAATCATTAGAATCAACAGGAATATAAAAAGCAATTTTCTTGTTCTCTAGAACTGCAATTTCAAGAGGCGAAAGAATTGGAGTATCTCGGCTTTTATTATCTGGCTCTAGAACTTGTGAATTATCTTTCATTACCTCTGTATCTTGGGAAGAGGCAGTTGTAGTCTCACTTTGTTGAGTTAATATATTGCTCATGTTAAACCTATACTCGAATAATCAAAGGTTCTTTTTTATAGCTTACTTATCATTCTACACAATTCAAAGGCAGCGCTAAACCACAGCCCCATCGCTTGAACGAATATCCTTCTTGGGGAAACCAATTGAGATCCCATTGCTGCCAAGCGTTTAACGGTTCTTTGACCACATAAACAGAACCTGCTGGCACAGCATAACGACCACGAGATAATAATCTGGGAGAATGTGATTTGGTATCTGTTTCGTCTGTTTTTTTCTTTTTCCCTAAGCGATAACGAAAAACTTTAGGGCGTTTTGTCATGCAAGCTTGAACATCCCAAACCTTTTCTGGTTCTGAATGAGAATCAGAATTGAGAACCATTGGTTCTCGATAGGAAAAACGATTAGTTCCCCAAACTCCAGAAGATATTAAGGCAAAACTACGTCCTAAAGAGGCATTGAGGAGATTTAGAGTTTCTGATTTTAATTTGTGAGAACTAATCTCGACAAAATGCCCCTCTCCTCCGAAGCGATACCAACCATTTGGTAGTTCAATACTAGATAAATATATAAGATTCACATCAGGTTCTAGTTGGATTGAGTTTTCTAAGAAAAGTTTACCGCGCTGAGTTTCTTGGTCAAATACAGCTCGTCTTTCTCCTTTTCTCAGTTGCGGATGTAATTGGGGTAGAGTTTCCCAAGGATCTTTTGTGATTACCTTTAGTTCTGGAAGTTTCCCCTTAAATTGACTTAATTCTTGCCAGGTGTCTAAAGATATCCAACTATTTTGATTGAACTTTTCATCCTCTGGTATTTTGCTGCCGGTCGGAGGTCGCCATTTTTCTTCTTCTTCATGCCAAACCAGCAGATGTTGAATACGATCGCGTTTCACTAAACAATTAAACGGAGTCGGAAAATACCAATTTTGCAGATCATCTTCTTTGGCCCAAAACGAACCTGCTAGTTGTAAGTTCTTCAGCTCTTCTGAACCTTCACCATAATGAGCCGCATAAACTCCTGAGAGGGTAGTTGCATCGGGAGGAAATTTTTGACTCGATCGCCCGACTAAATTCTCTGGAGATAGAAAACTGCCAAAACTGCCATAGAGCAAACCCAAGGGCTTAATGGCAATTAAATATTGGAATTGATTTTGAATGTTATTTTGTGTCATTTCTAAATAAGTGAAAGCCTACTTTTGCCAAATTAATCATCCAGTTATTGAATAGCTCTGCCTCTGTTTTTTGATCTTGTTTGCGATCGCCTAAGATTCCAGCTCTTTCTTCTTTATTCCAAAGATTGTCTCTTTGAATCAGATGCATATTTTCTTCACCGAAATAAATACGAAACAGACCTTCAGCAATCTCTGTATTGCCAGCATCAAAACTATGACGAGATTCTAAGATTG
>JBCCYD010000719.1:0-2046 GCA_039190385.1 Cyanobacteria bacterium P01_F01_bin.143
ATTGCGTTTGTTGATATAAATTGAAATCATGTTTTTTATGAGTAATATTTGCTGATTGGTTTTTAATGCTTTTTCTGCGTTCAACAATACTTTTTGGCAAAAATATACAGATACAGTTGGTTAGCCATTTCCAACTATCTTTATCAACTACTTTTTTCTTTTTAGGAGCTTCTTTCTTATTTCGTCTTAATGCCTGGGGAGTTATCTTTAAAATTCGCTTAAAGTGACGATTAAGATGACTCTGGCTGTGAAATCCCACTAAAATTGCAATATCAACAATAGGAATATCCGTATGCAATAACAATAGTTCTGCTGTTTCAACCCGACAGCGAATTATATACTGATTGGGAGACATTTGAGTATATAATTTAAATTGTCGAGAAAAATGTCTAGGACTTAAGGATGCTAATGCTGCTAGCTTCTCAAGAGTCAGAGTTGTATTTAAATTAGTTTGGATGTAGTTTATGATTTCTTGAAATGTCACGCTAGCTACAGTTTCATGAATTTAACTAATACTATTCATTAACTTAAATTAACCTAATGCTAATTGTATTGCACATTCTAGACAAACTTTCTGTAGCTGTTTTCAACAAAATTATCTAGAAGCTAGAGCAATTTATTTAAGTTTATGAGTACAGGTAGTTCACATCTGTATATCTTGCAAGATAGAATACTTGCGGGCAATTTAACAAAAATCAAAATATTATGACCACTGTAAACGATAAAGCAATTGTTAAAGACTATTTTAATGCTGTTGGGTTCGATCGCTGGCGGAGAATCTATGGCGAAACCGAAGAAGTAAATAAAGTGCAAAAAGACATTCGTCTTGGTCATCAACAAACTATCGATAAAGTTACAGAATGGTTACAAGCAGACGGTAATTTAGCGCAAATCTCTGTCTGTGATGCCGGTTGTGGAGTTGGAAGTCTCAGTATTCCTCTGGCCAAAGCTGGAGCCAAAGTTTCTGCTAGCGACATTTCAAAGAAAATGGTCACAGAAGCAGAGCAAAAAGCCAAATTGACATTAGGAAATACCGATAATATATCTTTTGCGGTTGAAGATCTCGAATCCTTAAGTGGCAAATATCATACTGTCATTTGCCTAGATGTTCTGATTCACTATCCCACAGAAGACGCTGCAAAAATGATTGCTCACTTAGCATCTTTGGCAAACTCTCGACTAATTTTGAGTTTTGCCCCCAAAACTTTTTTCCTCGTAATTCTCAAAAAAATCGGTGAATTTTTTCCTGGTCCATCGAAAACTACCCGAGCTTATCAACATCAAGAAGCAGAGATTATTAGAATTTTGCTCGACAATGGATTTCATATAGAACGCAAAGGAGCCACTAGTACAAGCTTTTATTTTTCCAATATTTTAGAAGCAGTGCGGGATTAATTTTTCTATTGTATAAATAGTTAAATAATAGTCAAGACGTTCTAGAATAGATTTGTTAGTTTGGTTGTGCAACTCATCTTAATGAAAATCAATGGAAACGCTAGATTTACATCGAATCGATGGGACAATCAACCTAACGTTTGATCCTTCCAACTCCAACATCACTATTTTGGCTCAAACTATAGAAGATGTAGACGTTATCGCGCAAATGGAAGATGCTTGGTACAATTTTATCGACTCGGGCCAAGTTTGGGCTTTATTAATCGGACTATTTATTGGTTATTCTTTCAAAGGATTAACTAGCTACTAATTTAGAAATTAGATACCATTCAAAGGTAAACAATTAACAATTAGCCATCAACATAAACAATCAACATCAAGAATAAAAATTGTTTGCGATGTTTCATCTTCTTGAGGAATAATTGCGACATGGCTAGCTATCTCTAAGGTGTCTGCATGGCGATAGGAAAGCGGTAAAATTCGGATGTTTGAGAATGGAACATCTAATAAAGTCGGAGTATGCAGAACTCTAATTCCTAGAGAGTCTCCAGTAGTATTTTTGGTAATGATGAAATAGCCTTCTTCGGCAGAAAATTCGCTCTGACTAACTTTAAATATTTTGTGATGCAAATCAACGGTAGTAACTTCCTG
>JBCCYD010000720.1:0-2044 GCA_039190385.1 Cyanobacteria bacterium P01_F01_bin.143
ATAAGGTCTTCTTTGTGACATTACTCTTTTTGGCTCTCATTATTAAGATTTTGTCATCTATGTAGCATCCCACAAAACTGCCAAAATATAGTCATCTCTTAATTCGATATCTTTGCTATTTTATTTAATCCTCATTCCTATGCATTGAGACCTTAAATATAACTGTTACTGAGGCTGCCGAAGCTTTAGGGGTGAGTCGTAAAAGTTTATCTGCGATTTTGAATGGTAGAGCAGGTATCAGTCCTGAGATGGCTATAAGATTTGCTAAGGCTTTTGGGACATCTCCTGAAAGCTGGCTTAACCAACAAATGCAATATGATCTCTGGCAAGCTGAGCAAACAGTTGGTGACCTTGACGTCAAACGCTTATCTGTTGTCTAACCTGCGCGTGCACTCAGAATTACCAAATTGTAGATTGTTAATCTTGCGAACTTCGATTTAGAAGCTGCGATCGCATTATGTTATCTTTCCTAATATTAGCCAACACAATGTAATTGTTGAGTTCATTGCCTGTTTAGATACCCTTAAAATAGATTAAAAGCAGAAACAAGGTTACCTAATATTTACGATAATGCAATTTATTCTCCCTCTTTTAATTTTCTCTAGTTTGCTATTCCCCGGATTGCAACACCAAGAATTGTTAGGACTGTTTGGGCAGGAATATCAAATGCGTTACGACCAGTGTATTGAGCAATCCTCTAAAAAACAGGAAGAACTTACCCAATTACAAGTTGAATTAAGTGCGACTAAAGTTAAACTCAAAGATGTTGATATTTTTCGTGAATCACTAGAGCAGAGAGAAGATGTTTTAAAAATTCGCGAAGAGAACCTTATACAACGCGAGAGTGAGATTGATCGAAGAGAACAATTGCTTGAGCAGAAAATTTTCGATTTTACTAAGCAAGTTGAAGAAGTTGCCAGAAATGGCGGCAAATTTGAGCAAATCATCGCCAATAATGAAACACTAGCCAGTAGAGTCCAATATTTAGAAAGACAGCTAGATGCAGAAAGACAGTTAGCAAGAGAAGATTTGAACAATGAAAGAAGCTTTTTCAATAAAGAGATGGAAGAAGCCAGAGGAATCAACAACCGACTTCAGCAAAAGATTGATCGTGATAGTAAGTTTATCCTAATAGTTGAAGTTGCTGTTCTGCTAATTATATTTGCTACTGTCATAGCTATTTTTCTTGTTTATACTACATGGTTTAGGGATAAGATGACTCCTGCTAAAAACCAAATAATTGACATAGATAGACAAAGGCAAGAACTTGATGCTAAGCCAAATGCTACTGCTCTAATTTCAAGTGAGTTAGACCAGGAATAAATACATCTTGAACTACATGATGATTTTAGAGAAATCTCAAAACCCTTATGAAATAAGGATAAATTTTAATTTTATGTATGTGAATTTAAATTAAAATAACCTAGTAAAGTAAAACAATAATCATCAGTAGAAGTGGTGTTTTTTACGCAGAGACTTGGCAAGGCGGACAATGGAGACCGATCCCTACTCCTAAATTCTTAAAAGGCAGGCACATTGCGATTCCTTGTGTAAATCCTGGTACGATTTATGGACTATATGCTGCTCTTGTTGGTTATGAGCGCTGGAGCACCTATCCTTTATGGCATACTGAATTTATAGAGCCGCGATCTAAACCTCGTGGTTTTCCTAATGATTTGAACCCTATTTATAAAGAGTGTTTTGGCTATACTGAGTATCCCGAAAGTAATAATTCCATAATAGAAGATTATCTTACTTGGTTTCTAGTGCAAGAAATCATTGATTATGATTGGGACAGAAAATTTCCTCCTTGGATAGGTTATGTAAAAAGTCAATATGCTTCTTTATTTGATGGATTGGCTTCTTTTCCTGAAAGTTTTCCAGATGATGAGTTGATATATATCTCATCATTCGCGTAAGAGAGACTAAGAAAAGATACCTAAAATGAAGCCCGATGCTCCAAATGTGATAAATCTAGACAATGATGAACAACAATTCTTGTCAGATTACCTCCGAGCGCATTGATGATGTAGTGCTTCTGCTG
>JBCCYD010000721.1:0-2031 GCA_039190385.1 Cyanobacteria bacterium P01_F01_bin.143
AGGTTTTTCTTCTTCAAAGGTATCACCTTGACATATATCAATGTTATCAAGTTTCCAAATTTTAAGTGTTTTATCCTTACTTGTAGAAACCAATTGCTTACCATCTGAGTTAAAACTAATATGCATGATTCCCTGATTATGAGCTTGCCAGCAATATTTTTTAGTCTTATTTTTGATATTCCAAATGTGAATATTTCCATCAAAGCTAGCAGCAGCTAAAAGATTAGTATCTCCAGCAAAACTAACACTCACAAATGGATTTCTATGCTTGTCGAAAGTATAAAGGTTTTGACCATTGTCAATATTCCATAATTTTACAGTTCCATCTTCACTAGTTGATGCGAGTATTTTACTATCAGGAGTGAAACTAATATCTGTAGTAGCACGTGTATGTCCCGTTAATTCATTATGTAAAGTTCCATCAAGCTTGAAAATTTTTATCTTTTGATCTCCACCAGCAGCGAATAAATTTCCGTCAGGAGTAAATTTTACGTTATATGCTAAATAGGGGTCTTCAATATTTTCACCTTGAGCATTAATATCTCCTTTTATTAGCTTTTTATCTACTATATTCCAAAGGTTTATCATTCCATTTTCATCGATAGATGCCAAGATTTTGCCATCGTCATTAAAATCCAAACTCCAGACTTCCCCCTCATGTTTGCCTAAAATTTTATCTAAACTTCCATCAAGATTCCAAAGCTTTATAGTTTTGTCGTCGCTAGCAGAAGCGAATATTTTGCCATCAGGACTAAAAACTATACTATTGATATCATCTTGGTGAGCTTGTAAACGATTTTTTTCTCTTATCTCATTAATTATTTTCTGTAATTGATTTCTAGTTTCTATTCTAGTTTGTCCATTAATTAACCATGAGAATTTTCCAAGTGGCGATTTCAAGTCACTAGCAGCATTTAAACTTTCTTCTAGAGCTTCTAATTTATGAGAATCAAAAAGTAGTTCTGAACGTGCATTATGCAAATTGATTTCTTGAATTTTGGCTTCCAATTCTTGAAAAAGGATTAATCCAATAAATCCCAGCACAACCAAATTAATTCCGGCAACAAGATATAAACGGTGACGTACATCTCTACCTCTTTTCAAAACACTACCTCGCACAAATTCTTGCTCATCTTGATTGAACCAGTTGTCATCTGATTCTAATACTCCATTCAATAAACGTAGTCGAGGATTGTTATGCCATAGAAAACGTGAATGACGGCTGTTGTTATCCAATCGTTCTTTTTTCTTAAATTTATCTATAAATCGATTTAACTGGTAAAATTTAACATCAAACCAACCGAAAAAAGGCTCAAATAAATCTGTTAATTTTCGGGGTTGCTCTTGTTTTCTACGCTTCCACTCCATCGCTGCTGGAGTCAAACGTCTCTGTAACAACAAACTTTCCTGATATTGATTTTTCCATTCCAATATCTTATCCCAGCCATTCACTAAAGCATCGTGGGCAGGCTCTACATAAGATTCTCCATCAGAAGAAGTTCCTGTTACCAATAAACGAGCATCTGTAAAAGCTTTAATAATTTCCTTTACTTCTCGATTTTGAGACTCTGGATATTCTAATTCAGATTCTGGTACTCGCCGACGAGCTAATTCATCTCCACTCACTGCTACCATTCGCAACATCACATGACGAATTGTTTGCTCGGTGGCTTTTTTCTCGTTGATTAATTTCTCCAAAACATCTGTGGCGGTTTTCTTTAATGAACCCATGACTCCACCTAATGCTTGGTAATCTTCCCGAGTCATGGCTCGATTTGTCTTTCCATCCTGCCAGCGATCGCAACATCTCAAGTACAATTGGCTCAAGGTAAATGATAACAAGGGTAGTGCTCCCGGCATTTGCACTACTTCATTAATTAAATCATCTACTAACTCTGGTGGCTCGAAGTATAAAACCTTTTCTGTGGCTGGTTTTTCGATAATGTCTCGATACTCATCCTGAGTCATCATCGGTACGGTGAATTGCCCTACATTGGAGCATTGTTCATCAAATAATTTACTGGAAAATTG
>JBCCYD010000722.1:0-1993 GCA_039190385.1 Cyanobacteria bacterium P01_F01_bin.143
CTATTGTTAAATATAGCTGCAATTTCATGAATATTCGTCTGATTTATCAGTTCTAATGCTTTCTTATAATCGTTAATAGCTTTTTGATACTTTTTTTGGTCAAAATATGCTAGTCCCCGATCGTAATAGGCTCGGTAATCTGAAGGAAAAGTCGCAAGAAAATAATTAAAATCGGCGATCGCTGCTGCTGGTAATTGTAAATTATAATATGCGACACCCCGATTCAAATAAGCTTCAAATAACTCAGGATTTTGTTCGATAGCTATATTACAGTTTGCGATCGCATCTTGATAATCTGATAAATCCAGGTAAGCCAAACAGCGATTGTAGTAGGCTACACTGTAATTAGGATTAATATTAATCGCTTGAGTAAAATTTTTAATAGCTTTAGTGTATTGATTACTTTGAAGTTGCGCGACACCTAATTTAAAGAATTCTTTAGAGTTGTCGGGTAATGCCAAAGCCTCAGTGGTTAATGAAAATAGTGTAAGTACAACAACCATAACCAAACTGAGGAAGACTTGGTACAACTTATTCATATTAATAAAAAATGGATTGGCAGAGGACGGCTCATACATAATTAGTGGTTAACAGTTATTTTTTCGTATAGATAACTACGAAATAAAAAACTATTAACTACTAAATTGTCTACTCGTTTCTCTAGATATTCAAGTCAAGTTTTTAACAATATTTGTCAGCTTTAGCTAAAATATCAGTTTGCTTGTGGAGGAGTTGCGGTTTAAATTCCCATCCCCTCCACAAGCAAATTGTTTAATGAAGAGGGCACTTACAAGTAATAAATTGTCCTGATAAGGCAACACCACTATACGTCTAGGTTTTGTCGAGAATATTCGTAAAACGGTGGGACAATTTATTTTTTGGATCTCCCTAAGGGTATTTTCAATTAGTTATTGGCCTAATCAATTTCTTGGCAGATCTTTTAATTAGTGACTTAGTAGTGCCAAGTAAACTTCTGTTTTGGTTTTGTTGATGTTTAACGAAAAGCCCATCAGGAACAGATTGGTAAACTTCACCTATGATGTTGACTAATCTTCTGCTGTGCTTGGTAATACTTCTTTGGGAAACTGCGTGTAGCGAATTCGCTGAGTTGATAAATATTACTAACGTGTTAGGTGCATAACGAATATTTTTGACATAATCAGCTTCTTTCTCATCTATTTCTTCCCCATTGAACTTGCGTTCAGATTTATCCTTCCATTTATAGATTTCAAGATCTCCACCTTGAGAGTCATCTTCCTCTCTCCTGAAATAAAGAAGCATGGCATACAATTCTTCTATCGCATCAGTATGTACGCGGCGTACACTACTTTTTCGGGAAACTGATGTATTGATACCAACCTGACAATCGAGTGATATCTCTCCATTATCTGTTTTAGGATCGAATCTTATACCAGTTGAACAAACATCGAGTCTTTTTCCGATATTATGTTCAATGGATGGATAGATAGTTTTAATTTCTGGCCCCAGTAGATTTAAGATTTCTGTATAGAAAGCTTGAGAGGTATGGTATTCGATAAATTCAATCCAAAGTTGAGATAGAAGAGACTTATTTTTTAAGGCTTGGAAAGCAGAGATATCATTTCTTTGATTTTGCTCAATATTTTGATTTCTCCACTGATTTAGTTTCAATGTTAAATCGTCATCAGGATATTCTTCTGATAATTTTTGGTAGTAATCCTCTGGAAGACAATTTTCGATCACTAAATGCGGATAGGGGTAATAGCATATATCGGCTCTTCTAGCTTTCTCTAGAACGCTGTGAAACATATTTGGTATACCTTGAATATTTTTTTGACGAAATAGTAGAAACAGAGAAAAAGAAAGATTTTGTCTACATCAGTAAAATCTTCCTGCCTCAGCCGCTGAATTTTTAGATATATTAATTCTTCATACTGTCTAACGCTAGGGCAGACGCTAATCTTAAACCCATGCTTTAATACCCTTAACTGCTTCAATTCACAGCCTTCAAACA
>JBCCYD010000723.1:0-1969 GCA_039190385.1 Cyanobacteria bacterium P01_F01_bin.143
ACGACGTGCTCTCAATCATCATCTCTTAGAATTATTTATTCGCCAGTTAGATCTTGAGCCAACTTTGATTAAATCACATCCCAATTACCGCAAGCTTTATGACTATGGAGTCATAGCTACTTAATTTTGTCCGCACTATTGATTAAGCAAGCAACAAAATTATCAATATGACGATCGCGAAAATTCAGACTCAACAAGTCACTATCAACAATCAAGATTTAGCTATTGATGCCTATCTCGCAACTCCTGAGGACGACAAAACTTACCCGGCAGTCATCGTAATTCAAGAGATTTTTGGGGTAAATGATCATATTCGTGATGTAACAGAAAGAATTGCTCGACAAGGTTATGTCGCGATCGCGCCTGCGATGTATCAAAGACAAGTACCAGGTTTTGCCATAGGATACACTCCAGAAGATGTAAAAATTGGACGAGAATATAAAAATAAAACCACCGCCACCGAATTACTCAGCGACATTGATGCCGCGATCGATTATCTCTACCAATTACCCCAAGTAAAAACCACCGGAGTCGGCATAGTCGGATTCTGTTTTGGTGGTCATATAACCTATTTAGGTGCAACTCTAGAACGCATTAAAGCCGCCGCTTCTTTCTATGGTTCAGGAATTGCAAATTGGTGCCCAGGGGAAACCGAACCCACCATTAAACGAACTAAAGATATTCAAGGAACAATCTATTGCTTTTTTGGGACTAACGATGCTTTGATTCCCAATGAACAAGTAGATCTTATTGCCGAAGAATTAGCCAAACAAAACATATCTCACCAAATATTTCGTTATCCCGATGCCGAACATGGTTTTTTCTGCGATCGCCGTGGCAGTTATAACCCAGCAGCAGCCCAGGATGCTTGGCCAAAAATGCTAGAACTATTCAGCTCAAAATTATGAATTATTAACTATGAGTTATAAATGCTGATCCTACGACCAACTCTTCTTTACAATGGCGTAATCACCCATAAAAATAATAAAAATGAATTCCGATACCGCTACTTCCAAAAATAATGCGTCCTTCTCCATGGATGACTTTGCCAAAGCCCTGGAAAAATACGATTATGAATTTGCTAAAGGGCAAATCGTCAAAGGTAAAGTCGTTCAATATGATGCAGAAGGTGCATATATTGATATTGGAGGGAAATGTCCTGGTTTTGTCCCCACCAGAGAAACAGCATTGCAAGTAGTTGCAGAAATCTCAGAGATCATCCCGATCGGCGAAGAATTTGAATTTATGATTATTCAAGAACAAAATGCTGATGGTCAGGTTACTCTTTCCCGTCGTCAAATGCAATTACAAGATGCGTGGGATCGGGTCTCAGAAATTTCGGAGAGCGGGAAATCAACTCAAATCAGAGTTACTGGAGTTAATAAAGGTGGCATCACAGGGGATGTTGAAGGTTTACGAGGTTTTATTCCGCGATCGCATTTACAACAAAGAGATAATCTCGAATCCCTCATCGGACAACTTTTAACTGCCAGCTTTATCGAGGTTAATCCCGACAAACGTAAACTCGTATTATCGCAACGCAATGCTATGCGAGCCGAAGCTTTAACGAGATTAATCGAAGGCGCGTTGGTAACGGGCACAGTAGTAAATATGAAACCCTATGGCTTATTTGTTGATCTTGGTGGGGTTACGGGTTTACTCCATGTCAAAGAAGTTAGTGGAACTCGGACTGATTCTTTGGATAGTATTTTCCAAATTGGGCAGGAAATCAAAGTGGTAATTGCTCAAGTTGATGAATACAACAATCGTTTATCTTTATCAACCAAAGTATTTGAAGAATATCCAGGAGAAATCCTCGAAAAATTTGAGCAAGTGATGGAAACAGCAGAAGAGAGACTCGCCAAAAAAGCCGAAGAACCAAAAGAATAGATTTTGTAGGGGCGAAGGGCCCTTCGCCCCTACAACTGATGACTGATAACTGTTAACTGCTAACTGATCAAAAGAGTTG
>JBCCYD010000724.1:0-1937 GCA_039190385.1 Cyanobacteria bacterium P01_F01_bin.143
TGCCGCTATGCCCCAAACTTTAGTCCAAATAATTATGCGATCGCTCATGGTATTTATCTATAAATTAAATAAGTAAAATCGCTTTGTGATGCTCTATAAAGTTTTTAACTTTCCCAATCTTAATATGTAAAGAAATATCTTGATTTGCATAATCAAGCCATTTTTTGCCTAAATGAATATACAGAGGCGTTTTTATTAGTAATCTAATCGTCTCTAATTTAAAATTCTTTAATCAAGAGGTTTAACATGAATAATGGTTTATCAAGCCAACCAATACGAACAACAGGTCGTTACTTAGTTCTACTTCCAGAAGGAGACGGAAGTTCTGGAGGAATGGCAGCCTTAAGAAACTCAACTGGAGCTTCAGAAATTGACGATTCAGTAGTTAGTAATTTAGGCGTTGCGGTAGTTGACTTAGATCCAGATCAACTATGGTCACTTACTGCAGCAGTCGCTGGCACTCAACCTATATTAGCTGCTGAGCCAGAGCAGATTATGTATGCAATTGGAGGCCCTGTAGTTAGCAGTGATACTGCTAGCTATCTTCAAGGCTACAAAGATGGGGTAACCAGTCTAGTAGATAATTTTGGTAATGGACAAGTTACGCCAGAACAAAAAATTACAACTTCCAATTTTTCCGATACAACTACTGCCACTTGGGGACTGGATGCGACCAATGTTCTAGGGAGTAGTTTCAGCGGACAGGGGATAAAAGTAGCGGTACTAGATACTGGTCTAGATTTGAATCATCCAGATTTTGCAGGTCGTTCTATTACTAGCGAATCTTTTATTCCGGGAGAAACAGTTCAAGATCCTAACGGTCACGGAACTCACTGTATAGGAACTGCTTGTGGTTCTTTAAATCCTCCAGATCCAGCTAATCCAAGGCGTTATGGAGTTGCTTACAATGCAGAGATTTTTGCTGGTAAGGTTTTAAGTAATTCTGGGTCTGGTTCTGATGGAGGAATCTTAAATGGGATTAATTGGGCTATTAGCAATGGTTGTCAAATTATTTCTATGTCTTTAGGTGCGGCAACTCGCCCTGGAGATCGTTTCTCTAATGTTTACGAAACCGTTGCACAACGAGCTCTTGAGCGTGGAACTTTAATCATTGCAGCAGCAGGGAACGAAAGTGGAAGACCAAATTTTGTCCGCCCAGTAGGTCGACCTGCTAATTGTCCCTCTATAATCGCTGTCGCTGCTTTGGATAGAACTTTACAAATGGCGACCTTTTCCAATAGTTCAATTAATCCTGATGGTGGAGGAATTGATATTGCTGGACCTGGGGTAGATGTTTATTCTACTTGGCCTATGCCTGCTCGATATCAAACAATTAGTGGGACTAGTATGGCAACTCCTCATGTGGCAGGAATTGCCGCTCTTTACGCTGAAGCTACTGGAAAAAGAGGACTTGAACTTTGGGCTTTATTGATGCGTGATCCCCAAAGATTAGCCTTACTTTCAACTGATATTGGAATTGGCTTAGCTCAAGCACCTGCCTAAAAAAGTCGAAGAAGGTTGCCTAAAATCTTGTTAATATCATGAGTAGAAGAAAATAAAAAAACACAGAAGTCCAGCTTAAAATCTATTCGGAGTTAAAACAACTTGAATTCTAATTATTGGAAACTCTCAATATTAACTATAGTAAGCTTAGCAATATTGTGTTTGGCTATTTTTTTCTACTTATCTGGGGATATATCTCCCCAAAATTCAAGTTTAATTCAAGGTGATGAGATGTCTGAAGTTCAAATATCGGTTTCTGTTGATGAGGCTCATTTATCTCAAATAGAACAAATCTCTCAACAACTAGAATCATCAGGAATGAATGTAGAACAAACCTTATCTATTATTGGCATTGTTAATGGCTCAATTGAAGACAATAAGCTCGATAGTCTTCATAAAATTGAGGGAGTTAAAGATGTTGAACTTCAACAAAA
>JBCCYD010000725.1:0-1901 GCA_039190385.1 Cyanobacteria bacterium P01_F01_bin.143
ATTCTTTTCTCAAGACAGTACCAGCTTTAGGACGCGAGCAATTTGTATCTAAAAAGTGATCAAAAAAAACAATTAGCAATTATCAAGAAATTGTTCAAGATCCTCAAAAGATTGAAAATCAAGCAATTCCTCAGTCAAACAATCAAGCTGCTCAGAATTCAACGCAGAAATTTTGTCGCTAATAGCAGAATCAAGAGAGCCAAATTTACGATTTAGCAGACGAAGGATAGTAGACACTTTTCCTTCCTGCCGACCTATAACAATACCTCGCAGTTCCCAAGAAGTAGTTAACTGCATAATTCGTGACTGTCAATCTGTATTAAAAAAGCGATCTCGCAAAAAACAATTAGCAATTATCAAGAAATCGTTCAAGATCCTCAAAAGATTGAAAATCAAGCAATTCCTCAGTCAAAGAATCAAGCTGCTCAGAATTCAACACAGAAATTTTGTTGCTAATAGCAGAATCAAGAGTGCCAAATTTACGATTTAGCTGACGTAAGATAGTATGAACTTTACCTTCAAGTAATCCCTCTTGTCGACCTTCCTGTCGACCTTGCTCTTTCCAAGAAGTAGTTAACTGCATAATTTGTTCCTGTTTTTCTAAACTAATTGTACCTAATCGAGACTGAAAAACTTGCTCTTCGATCGCGTCAAGATTTAAATAAGTATCAACAAAACCAGAAATAAGCTCCATTCTAGCAGGGTCAAGTTCAAGAGAAACTAACAACCGCAAGCACTCCAGCTTCACTCTAGGTCGATCCTCCTGAGCAATATTCATCTTACTCATCAAAGCAGCAGCTACAGGATTCTGATTCTCCACAAAATCACGCCAGTCCAACTGATTAAGCTGAATAATCTTGTAGTCAAAGGCAAGAACTCTAGAATCAGGAAAATCAACCGTAAAACTACTAACATCTAGCCTCAAAGGAGAATCATAAGAAAACACCACAATCGGGTAAATCGGAGCATCATACTTCAGGAACAACGTACAGAAATACTTGAAAAAACGTCGATTAAAATCAGCCTTGCTAGAAGACTCATTCTCCACATGAATTAAGAAAGTAGAATCCTCACCTCTAAACTTAGCCAACGCAACAATATCCAGAATTTTTTTGCGCCCACTAATGATATTGGTAAATAATTCTTTATCAACAAAAGAAATCGAATCAGGATCAAGATATTCAACTACAGCAGGAAAGAATAGCTCCAGGAATTCAACGAAAAATGTTGTTAGCAGTTTCGTGATTTATAGCCATATCAATAAAGTTACTACTAATCCCAAAGCTAAAGGAAAACCATCAAATCTTTTGGCGATGTCTCAATTATTTTCCATTAGTACCAGATTTTTCTTGATGAAAATATTTAAGGTTATATTGCAACTTATCATAAATGCGATCGCAGCAAAAAGGAACAACAGGATATCCTTCTTCTAACTTCTGTTTAGCCAACTCAACATTAAAATTCTCTAACTTAATCTCTTCATTATTTAAACCCAAGAAAAACATTAAACGAGTTTGATCTTTTTTCCACGACTTAGCCGACAAAAATAAATCTTTCGCCATAAGACATTTTAAAACAGTCAAGGAAACATCAAAATTCAACCCTATCGATAGCAGATATTCCATTACCGCCAAAATCAATAAATCTGATTCGCTGTAATAAACATTGCGCCCCTTCCCGCCAGGATTAACCGTAGGAACAACAACCCCTTGTCGTCGCCAATATTGCAATTGCCGACGAGAACAGCCTGTAATTTTTGATGCTTCTGTACTGGTATAAAAAGCTTCTCCCATAATCAACAATGATGCCATGAGAAAGAAGCTATATATGAAAAATTATTAATTTCAAAATTACATAATGTGTTTTTAATATAAAATAATATTTATGAGTAACATTACAAT
>JBCCYD010000726.1:0-1886 GCA_039190385.1 Cyanobacteria bacterium P01_F01_bin.143
CGAAATTTTAAAGAAAGGAGGTTAAGGTCTATGTTAATAATACCAATTAAAGAAGGAGAAAATATAGATAGGGCATTGAAGCGTTACAAAAGAAAGTTTGAGCTGCAAAGATAATAAGTTATTTAATCCTTGCAACATGATACACAAATATTATGTCGCTGGTTGGTAAGCTTTTTCATCAAGAACCATTTTGGCAATGATTTCTCTAAGTATCTCGGATGTACCACCACCAATTGGACCAAGTCTACTATCCCTTAATAATCTGGCCATGGGATATTCTTCCATATATCCATATCCACCTAAAAATTGTAAGCACTGATAAATGACATCATCTGCCATTTTTGTGGATTGCAACTTAGACATTGTAGCTTCTTTCACGACATATTCACCCATATCCAATCTCCTAGCCACATAATAATTAAACTGCTTACAGATTTCCATCTGGGTTTGGCAGTCAGCAAATGTGTGTCTTAAAGCTTGAAATTTATCTATGGATTTTCCGAAGGCTTGTCGCTCACTCATATACTGCTTTGCATATTCCAAGGCAAATTCAGCTCGAGCATGCGCATTTATTCCCATAATTAATCTTTCAAGAGCCAAGTGTTGCATTAAGTAAGGGAAGCCTTGCCCTTCTTTACCCATTAATTGGCAAGCAGGAATTTCAACATTATCAAATGCGATTTCTCCTGTATCGGAAGCTCTCCAGCCAAGTTTGTCTAATTTAGTCGCATAAATCCCTGGCGTGTCCCTGTCTAGAATGAACATACTTATTCCCTTGTTACCTGAATCTGGGCTTGTTTTTGCGGCTACAACCAAATAGTCGCTGTAGACACCATTAGTTATAAAAGTCTTTGAGCCATTTATAACATATTTATCACCTTTTAATTCTGCCGTTGTTCTCATGCCTGCCACATCACTTCCGCCAAACGGTTCGGTGATGCAAAGACAGCCTATTAAATCACCTGAAATACTTTTAGTTAAATACTTCTCTTTAATTGCAGGGTGACCTTCTTTATTAACATGGGTCATCGCTAAATAAGCATGTGCCCAAATAGCAGCGGCAAACCCACCAGAATTAATCTTTTGGAGTTCTTCCAATAGAATTACCGTGTAAAATAAATCTAGATCAAGACCACCATATTCTTCTGGATAGGGTAATCCGAAGTAACCCATATCCCCAAACTTTTTCCAAATAAAGCGATCAATCTTTCCAGTTTTTTCCCAGTTCTCAATATGAGGTACAACTTCCTTATTCAAGAAATCTCTTAAGCTTTCTCGAAACAAATTATGTTCTTCAGTAAAATATAGTTGCGACATGATTGACAGGGTATAATTCAGAATTGCAAATATAATCCAATCAATTTTATTTTATTCTCAGGAAAATCATCAATTTTTGTTAATTCTTCAATAGCCGAAATACTTTCATGAAGTGTACGGTATTCTATGATATGATAGGCTAATTCATAATCAATGTAGGGAACAGTAACTAATTCATCTAATGTAGCTTCATTAACATTTAACTTACTAATTAACCTTGGTGTCTTAACTGTAAATTCTTGTTTTATTCGCTCAATTAGTTCCTCGTCCAAACCATATACATCAATTAATTCAATTTCGTCTGCAAAACCACCTTCTAATCTATCTCTATATTCAATAACTCTCTTGGAAAGAACTGGACCAATGCCAAGAATCTTTTGTAATTGTATTTCGGTGGCATTATTTAAGTCAATTTTTTCATCGAAGGTTTTGGTTTTTACCATTGTGAAGTTTGATACTTCAGTTTTATTGTTTGTATTATTCACCCATTCTGGAAATTTGAAATAAGGGGAAATACTGTCTAACCATTTTCGGGAAACACCAGTTACTTTCATAAAATCTTCTTTGGA
>JBCCYD010000727.1:0-1880 GCA_039190385.1 Cyanobacteria bacterium P01_F01_bin.143
ACCCATAAGTCCTAGAATCCTTACTCTACAAGGATTTTAAAGATTATACTTTAGGCTAATTTATCCATATTCATTCAGACCTTTACCTAAAGATAGGGGTTCTGAAAAGCGTATTGTTCGCGATCGCGAACAAAAGAGAACAAATCGCAAATATTAAACCAAACTTCAGAGGCTGTAAGTTAGTCTAGGAAATAGTTTCAGAAGTTATGGGTAAAGCATAGATCTCTAGTTAGGGATATAGGGAATTGGGGAATTAGGGAAGTTGAGTTAATAGTTATTCGAAATTTTGTTGCTATTTGAGTAATTGTTTTAGAATGTAGTTTGAATCATTAAGTTTTCAATTAGCATGGAATTATTGACTGCGGGAGAGCTGCTAAATAAGGCTTTAGGTGGTATTGTAGCGGCTGGGGCTGGTGGCGGAGCAAAAGTTTTATGGCAAAGGATGCGCGATCGCTTGTCGCAAAATCAATCTCTTGAAGCGGAAATATTAGAGTTGGAACAAAATCCTACTCAGGAAAATCTCAAACCGCTAGAACCTTTTCTCCATGTGGCAATGCATCAAGATCCAGAATTTGCCAAGGAAATCAGGAAATTAGCTAGAGAAATAGCGGATAGTGGCGACAAGATCGAAATGAAAAATTTTGAAACTAAGGATAATTCGGTTGCAATTGGCAAAGCGGAAGGAAATCAATTCATTGGGGGTACACATTACCACGGAAAAAAGTAAATGAAACAACTGAATCTTCTTCTCAAAAAGCTGCGACTTCTGCCAATCTCATCACTACAGCACAAAATTTAGATCATTGGGTAGAGAGAACAGAAGAGATTAAGGAAATTCAATCCTGGCTAGATAATCCACAAATTCACACTCTTGGTATTCAAGGATTAGGTGGTACGGGAAAATCGACAATCGCTAGTTATCTTTATCAAAAAAACGATTTTGCTGCCAAATTTTGGGCAGATGTTAGCCTCAATCCTGACTTTACGATCTTTGCGGAAAAGGTAATCACCGCATTTGGAGGCAAGGTTTCGCAACCTATTGATGTTACTCAGTTAATTAATGATTTGCTCGCTCTGCTCAATCAGCGACGCTGTTTGCTGATTATCGATAATCTGGAAAATTTAATTGATGAGACTAGAAATTGGCAAAGTGACTATTATCAACAGTTTTTTAGTCGTTGGTTACGGCAAGGAACAACCAGCATTATTTTGCTAACGACGCGGGATAAACCCCAATCATTTCAAGGTTTACTGCATTGGTATTCTTTGGAAGGTATGAAAATTACTGAGGGAATTAGTTTATTAAAAGAGTTGGAGATAGAAGGAACAGCAGAGGAATTAGAAGATTTTGTGAGGTATGTGGATGGACATCCTCTGACTATCGATTTGGTGGCAGGATATTTAAGGGAATATTGTGACAGTCAGCTCAGTCAAGTTGCTGAATTGGGTTTAGAGCAGTTTGATTTGGCTTATGAAGAAGCGAAAGGAGTACATCGGAATCAAGAGGCTCGTTTGTCTTGGATTATCCAACAACATCTCGAAAGATTAACGACTGAACAGAAAAAATTTTTTATTGATTTGAGTGTATATCGATTACCTTTTGATCTTGAAGCAGCAAGTTATATTTGGCTTGAAAAAGATGTAACATCTTTTGTGATTAATAAAAAGCTTCAAGAATTATGTAATCGTTCTCTATTAATCAAAGCTCAAAATAATCAATATATTTTTCAAGCTTTAGTAAAAGAATATCTTTCTCAGCAAGAAAAACAAGATTTAACGATTGCTCATCAACAAGCAGTTGAATATTATCAGCTTTATCTGAAAGAAAAACAATCTTGGAAAGTTTTGGAAGATGTTAGCGAATATTTGGAAATCATTCA
>JBCCYD010000728.1:0-1869 GCA_039190385.1 Cyanobacteria bacterium P01_F01_bin.143
ATTGGAATTAATCCTGAAATATGGAAAACCAAAAATCGTGCAATATCAGAAGAATTTTTGTATAAATTAGAAAAAAATTTATTAGAGCAAACATTAAGTCACTGTTCTCAAGAAACTATTAATTTTTTAAACCATATTTCTGTATTTCGTAAGCCAGTACTAAGAAAAGCTCTAGAAACTTTAGTATTAGATAGAAAAAATTGCAAAAAGTTATTTGTGCAATATAGAGATGAATTAATTGATAGGTTCATTTTAGAGAAAAGTGGTAGATTATTTCGATTACATCCTGTTGCAAAAGAAATAGCATTCAAGCATCTTCAAGAAAAGTCACAAGAATTGCAGCAAGTTCATTATAGAGCTTCGAATTACTACACACGCCATTTTAAATCGGATTATTTTAGTAAAGAAAAACCAGTAACAAGAGGAGGTAAGTTTGTAGAAGCTCGTTATCACTTAGTACAAGCTGGTAACGAATTAGATTTAAAGTCAATTGCCTATAATTTTGAGAAATATTTATTAAATGAAATTGTAACTAAGCAACAAATTCCTCAAGATAAAAATGAGCTAAATGAAATGATTGCTACTTGTTTAGCTTTACTAGAATCAGTATATTCTCAAAAGGTAGAATACTATCTCGCTAAACTACTAAAGACAAGAGGGAAAAGAGAAGATTTAGAACAAGCTTTAATCCACACAAGAAAGGCAACCGAATTTACTGCATCTTATAAATACTGGAAATTCCGTATAGATCTAGAATTGCAAGTCAATGGCATTGATGAAGCCATTAAAATTGCCCAGAAAAGTGTAGATAATGTTCCAGTACATACAGGCTGTTACCAACTTTATTTAGATTATGCGGATTTATTAGTCAGAATAAATCAACAAGAGAAAGCTATTATTGTGCTTGAAGAAGGAATAAAAAAAATACCTCCAAATAAAGGATTGGCTTCACTTTATCTTCAATGTTCAGAATTACTCGTACAGCACAATAACTGGGATAATGCTATCTCTTTACTACAAGAAGGAATTAAAATTGTTCCAGAAAATGAAAGACTAGCGTTATATCGAGATTGTGGCGAATTATTGTCACAAGACAAGAATAAGTTACCTAAAGCTATATCTTTCATTAAAACAGCAATAGATGATCTATATTCTTTATTTCCTATTTCTTTATACGAATTACACGGAAAATTACTTATTAAATCAGGAAATATTAGGCAGGCTGTTGAATTATTTCAAGAAAGTATTCAAAAAAGGCCTATTGACTTTGATTCTATTAGCTTATATGAAAAATATGGAAATACTTTGGCTATTTTGGGAGAAGAAGAGGAAGCTATAGCTTTACTTAAGAAAGGTATTAATACTATACCTTCTCAAAGAGGACCAACTGCCTTGTATAAAAGTTGTGCTAGATTATTGGCGAAATCAGATCAAAAAGAAAAAGCTATTGAATTATTACAAAAAGGTATTCGTAAAATCCCTACGGAGAAAAGTCATACAATATTGCATAAACTACAGGCAGAATATCTTGCACAATTGGAAAATATTAATCAAGCTCTTGATATATTGAATGAAGGAATTGCTCAATTCAAAAATAGTCAGGGTCGTATTGAACTATATCTTTGTGGTAGTCAATTATTAGTAAATAAAAATCAAGTTTCGGAAGGAATAAAATTTCTCCAACAAGGAATAAAACAAATTCCGCCTAATACAGGAACTGTTCCTCTATACACAGCCTGTGCTAACTTACTAGCGCAAGATAATCAAATAGAAGAAGCAATCGAACTTTTACAACAAGGAATTCAACGCATTCCTCCTGATAAAGATCTTAGACAACTTTATGATAGTTGTGCTAACTTGCTAGCTCAA
>JBCCYD010000729.1:0-1842 GCA_039190385.1 Cyanobacteria bacterium P01_F01_bin.143
AGCTCGTAAACATGATGGTTTTCCTGGAGTTAAAACTCTTTGGCGAGGACTGTCACGATTGCATGATATTGCTTCTACTTGGAAACGGCTACATCCTTCTTCCCATCTTTCTTTAGAGACTTATGGGTAAAGCATAGATTTTTACATCGTGTACAATTACAAGGAATTAATTTTTGATACTTCAAGCGTTTGTAAGAGTTATTAATCTTCTCTATTTCGTGGGCAATAATAGTCATAAAATCTCGCTTATTCGCCCCAACAACTCGAATTCTGATTTCTCTGAGACTATACTTTTCAATAATTTCAGCTTTGGTATTGTCCTTGTTTAGAATTACACCACTGCGCCAAACATATTTTTGTTGGTCAATATACTCATGCATCGCGATAATGAAACGAGTCACAATTCCTTTCGGCATAAAAGCAGGATAAGCGTAACGAAGAATCAGATTGTTAGATGGATCCCAAATATACTCAGGTTGATTTTCAGTTAATAGCTGAGGAGTAATAAAAGTATTTTTACGTTCAGGAATCTCATAACAAAGTTGGAATTTTTTCATCAACTCCAATAATTCTCCTCGCATGGCAGCATAATTCTCTTCCTGCCAAATATTTTTCAAATCATCACGGCTGAAGCGTCCTTGATTATCAATAACCTGTGGATTATCCAAAACCTTATAAACCGCATCAGTTCCCCATTCTGGTTTGAGAATTACTGTTTTATATAACAAGGAATCTTCTTCGTCTTGGAAATGTAAACATACTCCTAGATCATGAAGATATTCGCT
This sequence comes from Cyanobacteria bacterium P01_F01_bin.143, assembly GCA_039190385.1. Taxonomy (GTDB): domain Bacteria; phylum Cyanobacteriota; class Cyanobacteriia; order Cyanobacteriales; family Xenococcaceae; genus Xenococcus. The sequence continues at coordinate 786 of JBCCYD010000729.1, forward strand.
GAGCTGTAATTTGTCCTTACGTAAAGTAAATCCATTTTCAGCGCAGATTGTTAGATATTCATCGAGGCTAATATAGTTACGACGATCTTGTTCTAAAGCTTCGCGAACTTGTTTCCAAGTTTTGGGTAAAGCTGTTCCAATATGATCCAGATTGCTGATGTAATGTTTTACTTGCGTCAGAATATCATCCAAGCCTCGGTTAGTTGCCAGATTGGTCGCGAGAATTTCTTTAAGGTTAGTAAATTCTCCCCGTAAAGCGCGATCATTTATTTCTCTTTTGCGATTTTGTTTTTCATTTTTGATAATCAATAAGGGACTATTCTCGCTCAACAGTTCCACTACATTCAGCCAATAGTAAAAATCTGTATCTTCTTTGCGAGTGTCGGCGACTAGAGTATAGAGAGAACGTTTGGTCAGGAAAAATTGATGAGTCGCATGATAAATTTCTTGTCCACCAAAGTCCCAAATATTAACGCGGAAATCTTTGCTATTATCCATAGGAAATTTCCATTGGATTACGTCAATTCCTTTGGTTGACTCTTCCTCTTGTAGTTGATAATTCGGATTTTCTATTTTTCTCGCTAAAGTTGTTTTACCTGACCCGCCTTCTCCCACGATCAGAAGTTTTGCTTCATAGATATAATCTAATCCTTCTTCTCGTACTTGTCGATAATAGTCTCTAATCGCTTCTATTCCTTTTTTTACGATTTCTAATGGTGGTTCTTCAATAGGATTACCTGTCAAATTAAGTGTAGTCAAATTGGGTAGATTACCTATTGATTCTGGTACTATTTTTAATCTATTGGAACTCAAATCAAGTGTGGTTATACTCTAGACGGCTGAGATCTGGACTTTTTGAAAGGATTGAAAATTCCAACTAAGTAGAGTAGCTAATTGCTCCTTGTATTCGGTATTAGTTTTTTCAAGGCAGCTAGCGATCGCGGACTGGAAGTCATCAAAATTTTCGTAATATTTAGAGTACAAGCATTCATTGCGAACAAAACGCCATAATCGTTCAATTAAGTTTAGATGAGGGGAGTAGGAGGGTAAATACAAT
>JBCCYD010000730.1:0-1830 GCA_039190385.1 Cyanobacteria bacterium P01_F01_bin.143
CCAAGACTTAGAAAATGCGCTAAAAGAGCTACAGCATTCAATCCATATTCGTCAAGAATTACAAACAAAGTTATTAGATATAGTACTTCATGATTCTCTGACGGGTTTACCTAACCGAGTTTTATTTATTAGAAAATTAGAACATGCACTTGAGCAAGCGAAACAAGAGCCTAGTTATAAGTTTGCTATTTTATTTTTAGATTGCGATCGCTTCAAGGTGATCAATGATTCTTTAGGTCATTTGGTGGGGGATGAATTACTGATAGCAATAGCCCATCGGTTGCAAGCATCTCTGAGTCCATTTGATACTTTATGTAGATTGGGAGGGGATGAATTTGGTATTATTTTAGAGAATATTACTGATATTAATTCAGCGATTATAATTGCTGAGGAAATTTTAAAAAATTTATCTATAGCTTTTCATTTATCTAGATATGAAGTGTTCATGAATGCTAGTATTGGGATTAATTGGGGTAGTCGTGATTACGAGCAGCCGGAATATTTATTGCGGGATGCAGATACGGCAATGTATCGAGCTAAAGCTCTAGGAAGGGCAAGATATCATATCTTCGATCCAATAATGTATCAAGAAGCAATTACACTTTTAAAATTAGAAAATGACCTGAGAAAAGCTATAGAAAAACAAGAATTTTTAGTTTATTATCAGCCCATTATTTCTTTGTCTACAGGTAAAATTACTGCACTGGAAGCCTTAGTGCGTTGGCAACATCCTACTCGGGGTTTGGTTCCTCCCATTGAATTTATTCCAGCATCGGAAGAAATCGGTTTAATCAATGACATTAATCTCTGGGTTTTGCAAACAGCTTGTGAAACTATCTCTAATTGGTATGAACAAAAGTTAATTGATGATGATTCTTTATGCCTGAGTGTAAATTTAAGTGCTCGTATGTTTTCTCAAAGGGGATTAATGAGACAAATAGATTCAATTATTGAACGCACTGGAATTAATCCAATGAATCTCAAAATAGAAATTACAGAAAGTGTAATTATGGAAAATAGTACTGCTATCAAAAATATTCTGTATCAGTTTATCGAACGGAATATTTTTTTAATTATGGATGATTTTGGTACAGGATATTCTTCTTTAAGTTACCTACATAGTTTTCCTTTTAAGTCTTTGAAGATTGATAAATCTTTTGTCAGAAGAATGCAAGAAAATCAGGAAAATATGGGTTTGGTACCTGCTATGATTGGCATTGCTCACTCTATGGGTATGGTTGCAATTGCAGAAGGGGTGGAAACTCCAGAACAGTTGGCTCAATTGAGAAGTCTAAATTGTGATTATGCTCAAGGATATCTGTTTTCCCATCCCTTACCTCAAGAGTTAATCATAGATTTAATTTCTTCTTCTCCTCAATGGTGAGTTGATAGTTGACAGTGGTGAGTTGATAGTTGACAGTTGACAGTTGACAGTTGTTGAGTATAAATATTGCTATAATCTAATATAATTTGGAAATTATTACTCGAAAATAAATTGTTGATTTGTATCTTAAACTGGCTCCTACAATGGTTTAAAAAGGGTGCATATAGTCCCACCTTGGGGTCAACCTTCTCAACAATAGAAAATGCGATCGCTTCGGGGATTAATGCTAGTACAACATGGCAGAAATAAATAGACCATTAATCACCAAACAAAAAGATTATATTTCAAGCTTTTGCGCCTTGGAGCCTCCTTACTTCTGCCTTCACCTACTAGGGTTAATAAACAGTAACCCAAAAGCTAACAATTACTCACTTTTGCTCATATTTATTTCCATCTGTGTCTCATGTAATGCTTCAAACGCATTTGATAGTACAATACAATCATGC
>JBCCYD010000731.1:0-1820 GCA_039190385.1 Cyanobacteria bacterium P01_F01_bin.143
GGCTAATTTGAGAACTTCTTGTAATGTCATTTTATTTTATAAAAATACTATTAAGATATGTTATTGTTGCGATCGCATCCTAGTCTTCTCTTGATATTAATACTGTAATTGTATGTTTTAGGGAAAGATTTTATATATTTCTCGTCGATGGGCAATTCTTTGACAAATAATTGTTTAAGATTTTTTATGTTTTCAGATTATTTCCTTGTCCCCAAAAGCCGTCATACTTAATAACTTCAAGATCTCCTAAAACCTTAGTTTGACAAGCTAAACGACGATTTTTATCGAGATTATGAGGCGGAAGATTTCGTCTTGCTCGATCTTTCCAGTTAGAGGCGGAAACTTCGCCGCTAATTTCGACAACACAAGTTCCACAGGTACCAATTCCCATACAGTTAATGTATTTTGCATTGCCATTATAAAGATCTAGATTATTTTTTAGTAAAACCTGGCGAAGATTTGCGCCTTGTTTGCATTGAATAGTTTTTCCTTGGAATTTTATGTTAGGCATAATTGAAAGTTTTTCATAGGTTTTTTCTTTTAATAAAGATGTTGATCTCCATCCCGAGGAGTTAGAAAGTTACGCGATCGCATGACCGTATTCCCTTAACATGAATACGGTAATTGATTTTTCTAAGTAAAGATTCTGTATATTTCTCGTCGATGGGCAATTCTTTGACAAATAATTGTTTGAGCTTTTTTATTTAAAGTAATTCCAATTCTGTAATTACCAACTCAAATTTTATATTTATAGTTATAGCCCTTCATTTTTTCTAGGTAACCTAAATCAAAAGGATTATAACAAGTTAATTGCTGAAAAACAATTGGTTCAACTCTTACTTGAATATCTTGAGAACAAGAGGCTAATTCTTTAAGGAACTTTTTAGTATATTTAACTTTCCACACGGATTTCTTTTAGTGATCGATAATAATCATAGGCCTCCTCTCCAGATAAAAGTTCTTCATCATCTGTTTCTTCCATCAATTTAGCTAATCCAAAGTTTTCCAGTACTTCTTCTATCTTGACAAAATCATCCAGAGGAATTTGGACAGCAATAGGGTTTTGATTTTCATCAAGAACGTAGTTTTTTGTTATTTTCATAATTAAAAAGAGTTGTTTTTTACCAAATTGTATTAATGCTGGAAAGTTTAATTTTATGATCTCTGCTAATCACTGGTACTTTAAAATGTAAAGCAGTTGCGGCAATAATTCTATCTGGTAAATCAGGAATTTGTGCTCTCTCTACTTTAGCTAAAGTGGTAATAACATTTCTCTCCAATGGAATTTCTTCTAAAACACTGTTTGTTTTATCTAATGCATTCATAAGAATTTTCAAAGTATTTTCTGGAATCCGATTTTTTTCTTCTAAATAAACAATCTCAGCTAAACTAATTGAGGCTATCCCTACTTTATTACCATTCTTAGCTATCTTTTCGATTGAATTGCGAGCAGTTATAGAAAGTCGTGAATCAGCAAACAAATACCAGATGATAGCGTGAGTGTCAGCAATCGCTTGAATCATCTAAATATCCTCTCGTGGAAAATTACCCCATTCTTCATTGCGAGTTTGATCAATTTCTTCTGCTGAAGGCGCTGTACCTAATTCTTTGCAAAGTCCCCATAACGATTTTGTAGGCTTTTGCGTTTGTTGTGATAATTCTTGTTCTAACTCTGGAGTAATTTGTTTTATAAGCCTTACTTCATTGGTGACAACTTAAGCTGAAATAGCAGTTGTCAAGGGGATTTGAGAATTTGGCGAAAAGAAGAAATCCTCTTGATTCTTTTGTCGGTCAGGGAACGGAGCAATGATCAGTCGAAC
>JBCCYD010000732.1:0-1797 GCA_039190385.1 Cyanobacteria bacterium P01_F01_bin.143
ATGAAGAAATCAAGAATTTAACTAACTACCATTGGTTAGCCCATAACTAATTTCATAAGAGTTATATCTAAATCGGATTTAGTATAATTGCTTATCTTGATGCATTGTAAATTATTTAAGATCAAAAATAGCGATCGCTGTTCTTGAAATTAGATTACGCGATCGCGTTGATTTCTTTTGAAACATCAGATTTTATTCTAGATTGTCTATTAATCAGGCATTTCAGTTAAAATGGTCTTGTTATTGAGAAAAACTTAAATTAGTTAGAGCATAAAACACAGAATAATACTGTTATGGGAACCGAACGAATTACCTTACTTTCTCGTCGAGAAATTGATAAGATGCGCCAGGCGGGATATTTGGCAGCAGAACTTTTGGATCATTTGGCACCGATGATCAAACCAGGAGTTAGCACTCTAGAAATCAATGATGAGGCAGAAAGATGGACTAAGGCTAAAGGCGCGAAAAGTGCACCTCTAGGGTATCACGGCTTTCCTAAATCTATTTGCACCAGTGTTAATGAGGTGATTTGCCACGGAATTCCTAATGCGAAGGAGATACTTAAAGATGGTGATATTATCAATGTTGATGTTACTCCGATCTTAAACGGATATCACGGTGATAGTTCTCGGACTTTCTTTGTGGGGACTCCTTCTCCTGAAGCGAAAAGATTGGTAGAAGTTACCGAAAAATGTTTAGCCCTAGCTATTGCCGAGGTTAAACCAGGAGCTAGGCTTGGTGATATTGGAGCGGCAATTCAAGAATGCGCTGAACCTCAGGGTTTTTCTGTGGTGAGAGATTTTGTCGGGCATGGCATTAGTCGAATTTTTCATACGGCACCCCAAGTTCCTCACTATGGTGTGCGGGGCAAAGGGAAGAAGTTAAAGCCAGGAATGGTATTCACTATTGAACCGATGATTAATGAGGGAACTCATGAAGCGGTAGTCTTGGAAGATGGTTGGACAGCTTTGACAGTGGATCGGAAATTGTCAGCTCAGTTTGAACATACGATCGCGGTGACGACTGATGGGGTTGAGATTCTGACGCTGAGAGAGTAAATTTAGCAATTATTAGGCAACGTTACTGAAATAATGACTACTGCGACTAGAATACTCACTCTTGAAGAATATTTAAATTCCGAAAATGATAGTGATCAACATTATGAGTTGGTAGCAGGAATTTTAACGCAAATGCCGCCAGCAAGCCCGAAGAATGCAGAAATAGCGATTAAGCTGTTGTAATGTTTGCTCAATTTGTGGCTCCTCGCCTGCTTCGTTGCAAGGATACGGAAATTGTGGTGACTGGTAGTCGGACAACTGTTCGGTTACCAGATCTGATGGTGCTAACGGAAAATTTGGCTGATGCTTTGTATCTTAGTGGGCGCAGCACGATTATTGCGGATATGCCTCCGCCTGCTTTGGTTGTTGAAGTGGTTTCTCCTGGGAAAGTCAGTCGAGACCGAGATTATCGCTATAAGAGATCGGAGTATGCAGCTAGTACCCAATAATTTCTAAAATCGTATAAATTTGTTAAAAAATTGATTAATGAGAAATTATAACTGAGGGTTGATCATGGGAAAATCGCAATACATCGTAAAACTTGAAGAATCAGAACAATCTCTCCTCAAAGCAATAGTGAAGAAAGGGAAGGGTGGCGCATTCAAGATCAGACGTGCCCAGATATTATTACACAGTGATCAAAATGGTTTGAGTCTATCTGGTTCAGAAATAGCCAAGCTTCTTCACTGTCGTCAGAGCACCATATATGAGGTGCGCAAAAAGTTTGTCGAAGAAGGGC
>JBCCYD010000733.1:0-1747 GCA_039190385.1 Cyanobacteria bacterium P01_F01_bin.143
CTTTAGTTGCAGTAGTTATAACTAATCGCTTCAACGATCAAAGACAAAAAAAACAAGATAAAATTGCAAGGACACTAAAGTATTATGAAGAATTCGAGACTCCAGAGCAAGCTAAAAGAGAGTGCATCCCAATAGTGCAATAAGTAAGAATACTTAGTGAAAAAGAGGAATTTAAGAACTATTCTGAGAAAAAAGAAAAGATAGTCAAAATGAAAACTGATAAAGTTGAACAAATTAAAGCTCATGCTCAGGCGATCGCTGAATTACTTTATGAAGAAACAGACCCAGAACAAGTAAAGACATTAGAAGGAATAGAAGAATCAGTAAGAAAACATCTGATCGATTACGTCAACCCAGAGGTAGCAAAATTTTTATCTCAAGCAGTAGCGGAACCGAAGCAGGAAGGAAAAGAACTGTAAAAAGTATTATTGGCTGCTTGACAATTACGGAGAAACAGGCGAAAAAGCTAGCGGTTAAGAGTAGAACACGATGGAGTCCGTACTTAGAAAAATGCTGTTTGCTGTTGAGTGCAAATGAGTCATATCAGAGAGCAGAGGAAGATATTCAAGTCTTAACAGGGATAAAAGTTGCTCATGGAACACAGCACAGGATGGTGCATCGTCAAAATTTTAGGCTACTGAGAGTCGAGACGAAAGTATCAGAGGTAAGCATTGACGGTGGAAAGGTGCGATTACGAACACCTCAAGGTCAACCGTGTCAGTGGCGAGATTATAAAGCGGTTAATCTCCATAAATTAGGAGTAGAAGCATTTTTCCAGGAAAATGATACTTTAGCAGAGTGGGTCAATCAGCAACCATCTTCAAAGCCATTGATTTGTTTAGGAGATGGACATCAAGGCATCTGGAATATTTTTGCCATGATTGGAGATTGGGAAAAACGTCGAGAAATTTTAGATTGGTATCATCTAGTAGAAAATTTAGGGAAAGTAGGTGGTTCAATCAAACGTCTGGATCGGATTGAAGCTTGGTTGTGGAAGGGTAAAGTTGACGAAGCTATTAAGGAGTTTGCCGATTGGGAACAGGGGAAAGTAAATAACTTTATTTCTTATCTCAATCAGCATCGACATCGAATTGTTAACTACGATTACTATCAAAGTGAAGGCATTTCCATCGGCTCTGGAACAATTGAATCGACCATTAAGCAAATCGGTAGGCGAGTTAAAATTTCAGGTTCTCAATGGAAAACGGAAAATGTTTCCCAGGTTCTTCTTCATCGATGTGCCTATCTCAATGGTTGTTTTTCAGCTTGATTCAACTAAGTTTTTTTACCTATTACCAAACTGGGATGCACTCCGTTGTATAGTCGCTACAATGCTGATTCTTATTCAATTGAATCAGTTCTTTTCTGGTCGATAATAGCAGGTATAGTTGCAGTAGTTTTTACTAAACTAAATTATTATATTAATTTACAACTATCGTTGTCATCACTAGACTTTTTTACTACAAGGAGATTAGTAGCAAAAACTTCATTTTATATAGTTCCTTTCCTCTTTGCTGTAACTGTAGTCTCTATTTACCCTAATGAAATTTTTAGTTTTAGAATTGTGAATAATCCTCTACTATATCTAATTTTAGTTATTCCCTATGAAGTATTTGAATATCTGCGTCTTGATTATCAAAAGCTTGATAAAGTGTAACGCGTAACTATTTAATCTCAACGATCTCCTTAGAGTTAGTTAAATGAGCCAGGCGATCGCAGTAAGCTAATATAGCTTGGTAATTGAATA
>JBCCYD010000734.1:0-1724 GCA_039190385.1 Cyanobacteria bacterium P01_F01_bin.143
ACATTGTCCAGTTTTTGGAAAGCGGAGTAGCGTGAAGTAAAAAAGCGCAGGCTAACTCAAGATGAGTAAATATTCTCATCAATAATTCTTAAGAAAGTGCCAAAAATCAAACTTTAGTAAGATATCGGCTGTCATCTAACTATTGGGAGATAGTATTTCACAGTATTGATTGGCTTAATTGTTAATGAAAATATTGAAATTAGGCGAGAACTTGTGAAGTACTATTATCAAAATTATCCAATTTCTAGAAAAAATAAGATTTATCATTATTCACAAGACAGGCGAAAAAAATATATTTCTAATTTAGAGATATCAACTATCTCTATAATGCTTGTAGATATACTTCTAAGTCTGAGTTTTTTAAAAGTAACATTACTACTATAGGAATCCTATTTGAGTTTTGAACAAACTCCGTACATTTGAAGGGTGGCAAAATCAAAAGTAGTGTGTCGAATAAACCATTCAAACATCCACTTTAAATGGGAGAATGAAGGAATTAATGCACAGAAACGCCGAACCCATGTTTTCGCTTGTAACCAAATATCCTCAATGGGATTTTGTTCAGGGCAATTAGGAGCAAAGCGGACACAGTGAATTTTCCATTTCTCGGTTGGTAAACCTTGATTCACCTCATCTAAGAAACCTCGAACTTCTTTAGAACGATGATAAGTAGCGCCATCCCAGAAAATCAGCAATCGTTGGTTGGGGGATTGAGTGAGTAAATACCGTAGGTAATTGATGGTATTTTCTGAGTTTCCCCCATCGTATGCTTTAAGCAGCAACTCTCCTTCAAGATAGTCAACAGCCCCATAATATGTCTGTTTTTCTCGCTCATTGACCACTGGAACTGTGATTTCAATGTCAGTTTTCCCCCAGATATAACCATTTAAGTCACCCCACATTAAATGACACTCATCAATTAGGAACACTCTTAGTTGTCCTGTTTCGATTTCGAGGCGGTGATTTGCCAACAATGTTTGAATCTCTTTTTTTTTTTCTGCAACAACCTCTGGATTGGCTTTTGGATTCAACTTTGTTGTTTTCTTCCAGCTGATTCCTGCTTCCTCAAACAGAGTGTAATAACTTTGTTTTGACTCATAAACCACGTTGTATTCAAAAGCTAACTTATATTCAAGTTCGCCAAGCTCCCAGGTATCTTTCGTTTGCAGCCAACTTAAAACTTCTTCTCGTTGTTCCCTATTAAGGTAACTCTTCCTACCTTGATAGTTCAACCGCAGTCCGTCAATCCCATTCTCCTCGTAGGCTTGCTTCCAACCTGTTATTGACCCTCGTGATACGTCTAAAATTGTTTGGATCTCATCATACAAGTAATCTTGATAAACCAGCTTTACTGCCAACGCTTTCCTCATCTCACGAGCATCTGGATGCATATCTATAAAATTTTGTAATTCAGCGATGGCACATGAGTGCCCGCCTTCGGCGATCGCATGAAGTAATGTTTCTTCTGTTGGTTGTTGAGAGGATACTCCCACTGCCCGTCTAGCAGTTTGTAAATGCGGTCTTATCATTGTTGCTTATTTTACTTTTTTTCCCTTCCGTATTATTCCCCAGTTTTATTCAAAAATCAAATAGGACTCCTATATATAAATCTAAATAATGAAACATCTTCCTCTTCGTATAGCAATTGCTACAGGACTATACGCACCCTTTTTAACTGGGGTTTCTATTGCAGTCCATCAAAGAGTGCTTTGGTTTCTACAGCA
>JBCCYD010000735.1:0-1715 GCA_039190385.1 Cyanobacteria bacterium P01_F01_bin.143
CACTGATAATATGCCCTAAAGGACTAGCTGCGCGTCGCGGAGCGGTATCCTTTAGGGCTTTTGACTTCCGCCCAGCGGCACTAGTTATTACCCTTGAACGATTTGCTTTACTGTCGTAAAGGTCTCTAATCCAATCAATCCCTGACGATATCCTTTTTGATTGGACATCCCTAAGAAAACTCCTTCTCCACAATTGGGATTACGACAGAAATGGGGAGAAGCATTGATATAAATCAAAGCACTATCAATATTTTGAGCAAACTGACGACTTTCTTCGTAGGATTCAGTTGCCAAACAATTTGCATGACCACTGCTGTAAAGATTAATCCAAGAAATTGCATTTGGTAAAGCATCTACATATTTAAAGGCAACTATTCGCTTCATATAAAATTGTCGCCATTCGGTAGATTTCATGGGTTGTAAGTATTCGGGAAAGTCTTCAACCAATTCTTCTTCTGCTCTTAGTTGAAAATTCTGTTCTTGAAGACTACTGAAAAGAGAAGTTAACAAGGAAGTCTTCACATTACGATGGACTAAAACTTTTTCGATCGCATTGACCGCATCTGGTTCCCCTCGATGACTATCAATAATCATATGGCGGATCAACTCTAAATCTCCCGTCGTTGACCAATAAAGATAACAATTGCCGATCGCCGTTCGTAAAACGGGAGCTGTAGCTTGTTCTGTTACTTTCCGAACTAAACTAGGACGACCATAGGGAATAATCAGATCCAAATAACGATCTTGAATTACTAATTCTTGAATCGAAGACTCGCCATCGGTGGAAATATGGGAAACACAAGCATTGGGCAAATTGGTTTTAGCTAAAGCATCATGAATTATCTTGGCGATCGCAGCATTGGAATTACTAGCAGTACTACTGCCTCGCAAAATTAGACTATTACCAGTGATAAGACACATTCCTGTAGCAATCAAAGCTAATTCAGGGAAGGTTTCATATACTAGAGCGATCGTTCCCAGCGGTCTTAACTGACTATAGGTCTGACAGGGTTCTAATTGATAAGTTGCCTTGATGAGTTTTTTTGTAGGATCTGCTAACTGGGTTAATTGTTTTAAAATCTCAACTGTTGCTTCCAAACGTTCAGGAGTCAACTTCAGCCATTCAACTGTTAATTCCGAAACTGCCATTTCACGACTGATTTCGAGATCTAGAGTATTCGCTTCCAATATTTGATCGAAACTATTCTCTAAGATCTGTGCTAGAGCCGTTAATCCTTTTCTGCGACTAGAGCCAGAAGAAACAGCTAGCTGATGAGCAGCCTGTTGTGTTTGTTTGAGAGCAGTTAGTATCAAAGTTGAAGAACTATCCATCTTTTTAGGTTCTATGTCGATAGGCTAACCAAAGTATGAATCCCACAGATATTATTGTCACAAAGCAGACTGTTACGCCTAGCATCATACTATTGGGAGGAATTCGCCGCAACAATAGGGATAAGAATATTGCCATCAGCATTGGCAACAGCACCATTGTAATTAATAAAGCAGATAAAGCGTTTGGAGTTAATCCAGAATAAAGATTAGACCAACTAGAGCCGTTCCAATACCAAGTCTTTTTTTGTTCAAAGGAAGACAATTGCTCGATTATTTGATAGTTTTCTTTAACCACAAAAATTTTCTGACAGCGATCGCACCCTAAGGCCTCTGTCAATAAAATAAGATTTAAAGAACCTTTACGGCAACAAGGACAAGGGTAA
>JBCCYD010000736.1:0-1681 GCA_039190385.1 Cyanobacteria bacterium P01_F01_bin.143
ATTCTTCAGCTTCTTTCTATGAAGAGGGTAAAACCAGATTCAATTTCCTAAAACATTACATGGAGTATTTTGAATGATAAGAAAGGTTGTTGGTGACAACACCAACAACGGCTAGGAAATTTGCTTCACAAGTATGTGGTTAACAAAAATTAAGGAAGTTCTTACAATCACTTACGGCAAATCACTTTTACTCAGCCCTTGTTGGTACTAAGATTTAAGCTTGATCTAAAACTTAGTTTCGTTTTTGATCAATGTGTTTAAATCGCTGCAGATAAAAATTAGCGACTTTTTTTTCTACTTGAGTAGCAGTTGCAGCCGTTTCTCCATCTTTTTTTGAGATTTCTACATAGATAGCCTTCAATCGTTCACCTTTGAAATCGAAACAGTCACTGCTACCAATACAAATCTGAATATTTTTTGAGTCTCTAATTTCGAGAGTAAATGTTTCCCCAGGTTTCATTGAGATCGTCTTACCTTTATCTATTGATACTTCTAATTCCTCACTACCTTCTTTCTTCATTTTTCTGAAAAGAACAACCTTCCCTGAATAATCCTCTGGTTCTTGGCCTAATAAGTCTATTTCAAATCTGTTTCTTTGATTATACTCTCTTAAATAGGCCAGTATTACTTCTCGTTTCTGGTAACGCTTTTCCTGTTTATATCGAGCTAATAACTCCGGATCACTATCAAGTATTGTCTCCATAACAGTATAATCAAGTTCAAAAACCTTACCATTGTTAACATTCAGAATGAATCCTTTTTTTGATTAATTGCTCCAACAATTCCGCCTACAGTATACCCTGAAGATTGAGCAATTGATCTCATAGTTTCCAAATAGCAATATCTGCCAATTTCTTTTACAACTGAATATCCGAAATTGTACTCCCGACTGACAGAATTAACATAGACTGAGTCTCCAGTACATAAACCCCAGACCTTTCGTCTCAAAAACTTCTTTTTCACCAAAGTATCTTCCAGAATAATGTCAAAATTTCCCCCTCCCAACCAAAATTGCTTGCTCCCACTCCTTGAAACCAACTTGAAGTTCGATGTAATACTTGGACTGTTATTGATAAATTCCTCGAAACTGAGATAAAGCCCTGGTTTCAATTTATCAGTCGTGAAAATATTCTCTTGTGATAAACAAGCTGTCCGAACAGAAATGAGAAGAGCAACTTTTATTAGATAATATTTCAACGACACAAGTTTTAACGACTACTGTAAATGTTTGATTAAAAGTAAATATCAAACATGAGAATCGAACGAAGATTAAAAGGAATAAGAAATTATAAATGACAAGCTCAATAATCCCACCCAGCCCCCAATTTCGCCCTCGCTATCCGTCTCTTCACCTCAGGATCGTTGAGAATAGGAGCTGCTTCACCCTTACTAGTGAAATGCCAGGCTTCACACATTTCACATTTGTAGACGTTAACTGGGCCCTGTCCCGGAGGAAAGTCAAAACGGATATGGTGCTGGATCAGGGCTTCCTCAGCTTCCTCTTTTGACAGGTATTCTCTTTTCTTGGATGCGCAGAACATTGCATTAATTCAGTCATTAAAATAACTGAATATTGTATTTCTTTGTTCGTCTTTAGAGGGCGAAGGGAATGACACTGCAATTTTTAGGAGCAACAGAACAAGTAACGGGTAGCAAATACCTTTTGGAAACAGATGGTTTC
>JBCCYD010000737.1:0-1670 GCA_039190385.1 Cyanobacteria bacterium P01_F01_bin.143
ACCTTCACGGTTTAGAAAATGTTTCTTTACTGTTATACCAATCTAAAGTTATTAAGTAAAATTATGGAAAACGTCATCTACAAGTTACTCTCGTAAGCACCTAGTAGCTCTTCACAAAATTTTTAATTAAATTTTTGAATAACTATTTTGGGCATTATAACTTTTTCAATTCTGGTAATAATTGGGCAAATGCCAGACCACGATGACTGACACGATTTTTCGTTTCAGAAGACATTTGAGCAAAGGTTTGCTTTATTTCAGGTACATAGAATATCGGATCGTAACCAAAGCCGCCTTCACCAAGGGTTTCTGTTAAAATTTCGCCCGGACAAACTGCTTCCGTTTCTAGAGCAATTGTGCCATCAGGACGAGCGATCGCGATCGCACAAATAAATTTAGCCCCACGTTGGGGATTATCGCCCAAGGCATTTAATAATCTTGCAATTCTCTCTTGATCGGTCTTGCCATAACGAGCAGAATAAATTCCTGGAGCACCATTCAAGGCATCTACCGCTAAACCAGAATCATCCGCGATCGCCCACTGACCCAGAGCCTTTGCTACTTCACTAGCTTTGAGGCGAGCATTAGCGAGAAAAGTCGTTCCTGTTTCGATAATTTCTAATTCCTGAGGTTTTAATTCCAATTGCCAATCCAACCCCTCAAGATATTCTGCCATTTCTCGAAGTTTCCCTGGATTACTTGTGGCGACAATTAATTTTCTTGATTTCAAATGCTCTAACCTGATTTAACATTAATGCTCCACATTTTATCCTACAAAGGAAAAGGAGTAGCATTGCCACCCCTTTTTTCAAAATTATTAATCAGTTAATTATCAATTACTACAAAAAGCTTGTACCGATTCTTCTGCTTCTAATTGCTGTTTGGCATCGGTTGCCATAGCACCCAAAGCTTCTAATTGTTCATCGGTAATTTCTAGGCCATAACTATCAAAAACCTGATTTAATACAGATTCCATTTCTACCAGAGATGCCTGAAGTTTGGGATCACTAGCATCTCCAGTACAAGCCAAATTTTTCAAAATATCAAAATCTTCTTGACTAATACTAGTATCAATATCAAAAGTTTCTTGAGCATTAACCAACGAAGGAGTAGCAAAGCCAAGAGTTATAACAACAATAGATAATACTTTATGCATCTAGTTTTATTTCTTATAGGATAAAGAAGTTTATCCTACTTTTGTAGCATAAGATACAAATATTAGGCCTCAGTATTTTAAAGTAAAAATTAGCTTAGACAAATAGTTAGGAGGATCAGTAATTATCGTGATCAAGCATTAAATTTATTGTTAGACACTCGCAAATAACTCTTGCCAAGTTTGAGCTTTTTGCTCTGGATTAGTTACTATTTCGACAATTTTATTTTTGGCCTCATCATTCAACAAAGCTTCAACACAAACTTGTGCTACTTTCTGTCGGGGAATGCTGCCTTCAAACAAAGTATCTGCTGACGACATCAAAATATTCTCTGTGTTATCCTCATTTTTTAGTCCTCCTGGTCTAACTATGGTATAAGTTAAACCACTTTGTTCTAGATAAATTTCCGCTTGTTTTTTCCAGAACAAAACTAACCAAAATAAGTTAAGAGGATGAAAAAATTTTGATACACATAAAGAGGAAACAATGACAAAATGCTCTATCCCATTAGATTTA
>JBCCYD010000738.1:0-1669 GCA_039190385.1 Cyanobacteria bacterium P01_F01_bin.143
ACTATGGCTGACTCAGCAATATGAGGAATTAAAGTTAAAGTATGTTCTTTTTTATTATTAGTTATTTTCTTTTTACTGATAAAAGATGTAATTCCTTGCACAAAAGCTTGCCGAACAAAATCGTTTTTTCTTAGTTCATAAGAATCAATTTTACTTCGAAAGAAATCTCTAATTAATTGATGTAAAATATAAGGACTTTTATCTTGAATCAAATTCAAGTCATTCAACTCTACCTTTGCATCTTCCAATTCTTCTTTATCTAGATGAATATTGATATTCTCGACTAAGCTCCAAGGAATAGGTGCTAAGGCAAATAAACTCAATAGGCAGCCTAAAACTTTGGCCTCTCTACTCAACTCTTCCCAACTTAATTCAAAAGCAGCAGCAACACCTCGCTGAATATTTAAAGTCCGAGTGTGATCTTTTCCATGCACATCTAAAGCTCGATGTTGCAATCCTTCTCTCTCTAGCCTCACTAGCATCTCTGCTACAGAAATTTCTCGTTTCTGTACATACCTTCCAACTAAATTCAAAGCTAAAGGCAAATAGCCTAATAGCAAACATAATTCTTTAGAAATTACTAATTTCTGATTAACCTTCTCTTCTCCTATCCACTGTCTTAATAACTCCAACGATGCTGACTCACTCAAGATATCTAAAGAGAAAGATTGAGGTAAATCTAACTGTAGTCGAGTTGTTATAAGTACTTTAAATTGTGACAATTGAGGTGGTAAATATGACTGTATTTTGGGATAATCATTAACATCATCCAAAACTATCAGCACATTTCCTTCTTTTTTTTCTCGCCAACGCGACCAACAAAAATCTACTTTGTCCTTCAATTCCCAATCTTCTGGGGGTTTGATGCCTAATTTGGCTTCAGCAAAATGCAAAATCTGAATGCCAATATCTTCATCTCTAGCTCGTAACCAACAAATTCCTCCAGGATATGTCTTAAGGATTAAATGAAGTAGGGAATACTGAGTTGCTAATTCTGTTTTACCAACTCCTCCCATACCTTCAATCGCAGTAATTGCTACCTGACTGTTTTGTTGTAATGCTTGATGTAATTGTTCTAACGCATCAGCACGTCCTACAAATTTGATGGTGTTACTAGAAGGAATATTGTAAGGAGTGCTTTTAGGGATAAATGAGTTAGGTTGATGAACGATAACGAATAAGTTAAGTATCTGAGAAATGTCTCCTGTGGTCAGATTGCCCCCAACAGAAATATTTTTGAGAATACTCTGTAACTGCTGTTCTGAGGTTTTAGCATCACTCATACTATCAATCGTTAGTTTATACCGACTCTTTCTTCTATAAAGTCTAATCTTTTAACTGCAATATTCTGATTTTACCGAAATATTTTAACCATGAATCAACGCTGTTCTATTTTTTACAGAAATCGCTGAAATTCCATTAAGGGATACCTGGCTAACTATCTACAAACTCTGTAATTTTATCTATGTTATTCTGCGATCGCTCTAGCCCTATTCTAAATTTATGAATTAGATCGTATAGTTCCTTGCCTGGCTGCCTGACACATTTTAGGAAAGCTAAATTAGGTAGAACATGTCAACTCTCGAATTCGAGAGAATAAAATGGCATCATAGTATTGCTTTTTAGCTTTCTTAGAGGCAAAGCAAGGTTGAGGATCTTGAGTTAGTAA
>JBCCYD010000739.1:0-1633 GCA_039190385.1 Cyanobacteria bacterium P01_F01_bin.143
AGAAGATTCCGGCAGAATGCTCTTGATCTTTGCCGGGAGCACAAGCCTGCCCTTGGCATCAATCTTACATTCGAACTGACTAGTAAAAAAGGTCATTAGTGGTTATGTAGTCGTAGTCTAATAAACAAATATATATTATATAATGGGAATATCAACCACTTTCTACCACTTTATGACACTTTTTAACAAAATGGTAATAATCTGACTATCAGTAGCGATAAAGCCACTTTTTAACTGAAACTCAGTTTATTCTAAGAACTGGACCAGTAAACCAGCTATAATCTATATATCTGGCACTTTTTAGGCTTTCCACTGACTTTTTACCCCAGCCCTAAAGGGTGAAGTCATTGAAAATCAGTACTCCCATTAGTTTTTTAGGGTAAATGCTGATTTTCATAAGGCGATTTTATAGACAGGTCTAAATGACACCTCTTTTGCCCAATTCTTCAATTTCTGCCGTATTATAGCCTAGTTTTTGAGCAAGAATAACATCATTATGTTCCCCTAAGCTTGGTGGTGGGAGAATGTGGGAGGAAATTTCCAATCTCACCGCAGTAAACCCACGCAGGCCCAACAAATCGTTGTTTTGAAACTTGATATTGGAAATATCCTGCTTCTCAAGAGCTTCAGCTACTGAATTAATTTAAGCTGCCGGAATTTTCATTTAGCTCTTTCATCAATGCATCACTTTCAACCTGGCCGATTTGAGATGATCCCCCAGGAGTGTCCTATTCTTGACTCGTGACAAGGCGTCTAACCCCTCGTTTTGGCTAATATCGAGTGTCATGGACTTTTTACCCCAATTTGTAGTCATGAAATAAGCCGGTCTATCACAATCACCTTCACCTTTAACTTTCCAGCTTCTGGTGACATCACTGTTTGTTTTAGGGTTTTCAATTTTGATTACTTCAGGGCCCAACTCGGTAAAGAACCGGCTACAACAGATGCTAATTCAACTATTTATAGTTCGTTGATCTTAAAGATTCGATATTTCAATTTTTCCTGATATAAATTACTCTCAAAAAGTACTTTTGCCGCTTGCTTAAAATTGATTCAATTATCTATGAAAGTTCTTGGTAACCTTACGTACCTACTATCCGCAATCCTGTTCTCAAGTTGTGCCACTATTGTTGGTGGGAGCAATTACAATGCAAAAGTGATGGTCAGAGATCATCGTGGAGCAAAAATTGAATATCAAGGGCAAACCATTGGAATAGGAGAAGCATCTATTCGAATCCAAAGAAAAAATGCGGATAAAGTAGTTTTCAAAATATCTGAGGAAGGTTGCGAAACACAGACTATGTCATTCAAAAAAAGAATATTCAGAGGTTGGTCTTTTGTAGGAACACTATTTGGATGGACCGGTATAATCAATGGGATACCTATACCCTGGGGTATAATAGTTGATGGTGCAACCGGAGCTTGGTGGAAACCTGATATAAGCGAACAAGGTGTACTAAAGATTGATCATAACCACTTTCTATACAATATTGACTATGAAGGATGTGCTGTGAAATCTAAAAACAACCAAATACAGAAGCCCACTATTGCTGAGTTCCTAAGGGAATTAAAGAAGCTTTTGGATGAAGGTATAATTACCCAGGAAGAGTATGACGCAGAAAAGAAGAAAATC
>JBCCYD010000740.1:0-1631 GCA_039190385.1 Cyanobacteria bacterium P01_F01_bin.143
GGATAAGAAAGGAAGTAAATTATATTTAAGACTTGTAGCTTTAATTTTGCTGTTCTTAATGACAATTGTCTTGCCGCGATCTTGAATAACAATAATTGGAGTTGGTTTAGTTGCCAGAATAGTAACCTGAACTAAATTAAAGTGACTATAAATTATGGGAATAGTAATTAAAGCAAGAACTGATAGTAGAAGATAATGCCAATATTTTTGTAATTTTTGATTAATCCAGACTAGACAAATTACTAAATAAATCAGAATCAAGGTTACTAAAGATATTTTTCCGATCGCAAAAACACTTCCTGGTAAGTTAGTAACAAATTTGAGAATCCCAATTAAAGTTAAAATTGGATATAGCAATGTCCAAGATAAGAGACTACCCAATAAAGGAAAAATCAAAGCGACAAAAGCACTAATCATGCCACCTAAACTAATAATAGTTACTAGGGGAGTCGTGATGATATTAACTAATATGCTATAGGTAGAGATGCTATTGAAATAGTAGGTAATTAAAGGTAAAGTCCAGATAATGGCAGCTAAAGGAAAAGCGATCGCGATCGCAATTGTTGCTGGTATCCAATCCAGTTTCTTCTCGATAACAGGAGCAGTAACAAGCAAGCCCAAAGTAGCCAAAAAACTCAGCTGAAAACTCAAACTCCAAATCCATAAAGGATTAACTAATAAAATAATTATCGCTGATACCAACAATGCTCCTTGGGGTTTAACTTTTCCGCCCATTGCTGTAGCAATTAAAACTGCTAAGCCCATCAAGCCAGCTCGAATAATTGAAGGAGAAAATCCGGTAAGAAATACATAAATTAGTAATATTAGGTCGCCAATAATTAATCTTGATTTTGCAGATAAAGAATTTGTAAGTTTTAAGATAACTCCTAATAATAAGGAAACATGAAAACCTGAAGCGGCTAAAATATGGGCTAATCCTGCGGTGATAAATAAATTGCGGATATCTTCTGGTAAATCGACAGCTCTTCTGCCTAATACCACTGAACTTAATAATTGTCCTAGAGGACTGCCTAAGCCTTTTATCTGAGCACGAATAATTCTTCTGCGGAGTTGCCACCAACCAAATTTAGGTGCTGATGGAATATTATTAGGCTTGATTTCTAGTCCTTTTAGCCCAGCAAAGATACCCTGACGATAAAGATAAGTTTTAAAATCAAAAGCTCCAGGATTATTAGGAGATCTAGGTTGATACAAAATTCCTTTTACTTTGATTATTTCTCCTGAGTATATTTTATTTTCTGGTAACAAGGGCACTATGACGTATAGTTTTCCTGATACCGTATTTTCTAGTGTTAATTCTTCTTTGTTTAATAACTTTACCTTTTCTGCTTGTAATTGAAATTTTAGTTTTTGATTGCTGGATAATCTGGGTTCGTTGATGACTTTTCCTGAAACCCAAACTAATTGTGATTTTTCTGGTGTAATTTGATAACTAATATCATCGACTTGAGGAGCAGGAATTCTGAGTTGAAAATATATTACTGCGAGAAACGCGATCGCGTAGGCAATTAACCAAGTTTTTTGTTTAATTCTTAGATATTTAGAGACAACAAAGCTACTAATAATATATAAGATTCCTAAACCAATAGCTATAGTTATTAAGTCCAACC
>JBCCYD010000741.1:0-1628 GCA_039190385.1 Cyanobacteria bacterium P01_F01_bin.143
ACCCATAAGTCCTAGAATCCTTACTCTACAAGGATTTTAAAGATTATACTTTAGGCTAATTTATCCATATTCATTCAGACCTTTACCTAAAGATAGGGGTTCTGAAAAGCGTATTGTTCGCGATCGCGAACAAAAGAGAACGAATCGCAAATATTAAACCAAACTTCAGAGGCTGTAAGTTAGTCTAGGAAATAGTTTCAGAAGTTATGGGTAAAGCATAGCTTAGATCATGGTGTGCAAGAAGGTTATCAGACATCATTGATTGATTTATGGGGCCCAGATCAATTAGTTGATATTAAGACATTTTTGCAATGGTTTTGTGCCACTGTTAGTGAAGATTTAGGCTTGGAAGTTCAGTTAGAGAAATATTGGAAACCCTATTTATCTAATCAATATAATTGCAGTGAATATTTTAGTGATTATATTTTGCAAAAAGTTACTAGTCCGATTGTTCTGGGGTTAGATGATGTTGATGAAATATTCGCTTATCCTAACATTGCTGAAGAATTCTTTAAGCTTCTGCGATCGTGACATGAGAAGGGTAAGAATAATGAGATAGGGCAAAAGTTACGCATTGTAATTTCCCATTCCCAGGAAGTTTATATTGATTTAAATATCAATCACTCCCCTTTTAATGTTGGTTTATCTCTCCAAGCTAGCGCTTAAGTTAAGAAAATTAGGGCTGGTCAAAACTATACGCAGTAAAGTATCAATTCTTTGTGAGCTGTATCGGCTTTATTTTCTTGACCAGTTAAGTAAATAATAAATTTAACTTACAATGAGCACAACACAACATATTCCCTATAAATATCAAGTCGGTGGGAGTTTACCTCCCAATGCGCCAACCTATGTCAAGAGAAAAGCTGATGAGGAGCTTTATCAGGCTTTAAAAGCTGGAGAATTTTGTTATGTTTTGAATGCAAGACAGATGGGCAAATCTAGCTTGCGAGTGCAGGTGATGAAGCGTTTGCAAGAGGAAGATAATTATGCGTGTGTCGCGATCGATCTCACGGACATTGGAAGTTTGGATGTTACGAATCAGACTTGGTATGCCGGAATCATTGATAGCTTAATTGATGGCTTTAGGCTGGAGAAAAAGATAGATTTAGGGAATTTTATCGAGCAATATAAAAATCTTTCTCCTGTGAAATGTTTAGGGAAATTCATTGATGAGATCTTATTAAAAGAAGTTCAGCAAAATATTGTTATTTTTATTGATGAAATTGATAGCACTTTAAGTTTAGATTTTAAAGTTGATGATTTTTTTGCTTTAATTCGTTCTTTTTACAATCGCCGAGCTGATAATCTTGAATATTCTAGATTGGCTTTTGTTTTAATCGGTGTAGCCACTCCTGCTGATTTAATTCAAGATAAAACGCGGACTCCTTTTAATATTGGGCAAGGAATTGAATTGACTGGCTTTACCCTACAAGAAGCTTTACCCTTAGCATCGGGATTAAGAACTAAGACAAATCAACCAAAAAAATTATTAGAACCTATTTTAAGTTGGACAGGTGGACAACCTTTTTTAACTCAAAAAATTTGCAATTTAGTTTTAGCATCGCCTCAATTTTCTGAATATCCAACAAGTCAGCAAGCTCTAGTTTCTGTTTTGATAAGAGTACGAG
>JBCCYD010000742.1:0-1597 GCA_039190385.1 Cyanobacteria bacterium P01_F01_bin.143
AGCCCTGTTCCGCTTCTACCGCCAAGGCTTTTTGTAATCGTGACCAATCTGGTATATCATCTGTCATAATAATTCATAATTCATAATTCATAATTCATAATTATTGCCCACAGATGAATCCTCCCCCAGCAGCGAGGTTTTAGTTTTAGGGTTTCCCCCATGAGGGATTGCCCAGGACTTGAAACATTGTTTCCCTAAGCTCCACAGCAGGGGAGAAACGGCATTTCCGCTGCAAAGAGCACCTTTTCCCCCTGCTTCTTCTGGTCAAAAACTTTTTCATCTAGCTGAAAAATCTACTTAAATGACTAATTTTGGGCATAAATAGGTAAATATTCGATTAATATTGCGACCTCCCCATTCTCCAACACTATTGCTCAATCTTCATACCAACTAGCACGCCATGCAGCTTCAGCTTCAGCAATAGAATGCTCTCGTTGCTTCTGCTGATATTCTCGCCCCAACTTGTTTAATCGGCTTAAAATTTGCCGAATCTGCTTACGTAGGGGTGAAAGTTTGGAGTCAGCAAACTCAATTTCCCCTAACCGTAAATTAATCGCCATAATTTGAGTTAAACCCGATTCTTCTGATGACTCCCCATCCTTTTCTACTTCAACTACTAAGTTTAATATATTGGGTGGTCCTGGCATCATTTCCCCTGAGCTTGCCGATGCCATAGCCGCAGCTTCTAAAATGGGTTGTGGTAACTTACTCGGTAGAATATCAGCATTTTTCAACAAATTATTCACTTCACTAGAAACATGCTTGAGGTTAGCTAAGGTTCTTGCCTCTATTTGTTGTTGCCAATTAAGTAATTCTACTGGGTTAGAAGTATCAGGAGAATATGTTTTCATGGATAAAAAATTTAAGGGGAAAGGAATTTTTTTATACCTTATTCCCTCTGACTCTAGTTCCTCTGACCCTAATTCCTCTAGTCCTAATTCCTCTGACTCCGATTCCTCCTGTTGTTGATTACTTTGTGCCTGTACTTCTTGCAAATAGTTGATTAAAATATCCCTTTGTTCTGAATCATCCATCTGCATTTTCTCTGTATTAGTTAGAGATATCAGCTTTTCCGCCGCTTGTTTGCTGGCTTGGCGAATCATCTGTTGGAGTTTTTGCCGTTGACTTAGGGATAACTTGAGAAACTGACGAGGATATCCTTGGGTGCACAGATAATAACTTGCCAAAATCAACTGCTGTGGCATCACTTGTGCCAAGCTATTTAAATAAGAGCTATAGGCAGCTTTTAACTCCTGGGCGATTTTAGCGATCGCTGATTCTAAAGCTGCTATATCCTTTTCTATATGCTCGATTGCTCTGACCATATGCTAACTCTTCTCTATCTAAGCCCAATAATAATACAAATGTACGTATCTATTTAAAAATAATCATTGTATTTCAACACCATTGAGTTATATCATTTTTCTCTTGGCTCTGCTAAACTCCAACTCTGCGTCCTTGAGCCAAATATTGAAAAAGGCAGAAGTCATTCAATTTTAGATTTTAGATTTTGGATTAAAGAATTGACCCCATGTCTAAAGCCAGGGGCTTGGAGCAATGATAAAGTCCTTTGTTGTTTTCCACGGATAAATCCGGG
>JBCCYD010000743.1:0-1587 GCA_039190385.1 Cyanobacteria bacterium P01_F01_bin.143
CTTTTTACAATATGCGTTATCAAGTAAAACTCCAACAAAGTGAAGAAGGATATGCAATATTTTGTCCTGGGTTACCTGGATGCTGGTCGCAGGGAAAAACAGAAGAAGAAGCATTAGAAAATATTAAAGATGCAATTAAAGTTTATTTAGAAACAATTGAAGAGATTAATAAAGATACTGAAGCTAGATATGTGGAAGTAGGTTAAATATGCCAAAACTTTCAGGAATTAATCACAAAAGAGCAATCAAGGCTTTTCAAAAAGTTAATTTTAAAGTGATACGACAAGGAAAACATATTTCTATGTCAGATGGTGATCGCATTATCGTAATTCCAAGAGCTAATCCGATAAATGCTTACACGATGGGTGGGATTATCAAAGATGCTGGTTTGACAATTGAAGATTTTAAGAAACTTTTGTAATTAATATGTTTTTTAATTAAGATAATCTCTAGCTAATTTCTGGGAGACTAAAGCATTAAGAGAAATTCCTGCTTTGGTTGCTTCTAAAACTAAATTACGATGAATTCTTTTATCAATTCTAACGTTAAATTGTCCGCTATATTCTCTACGAGCAGGTGCGACAGGAATCTCTACTCCATCTTCGTGATAACATTCTTTCATACCTTCCCACGCAATATATAATTCATCTAAAGCTAATTCTGGAGTATCAGCAAATGCAGAAATATTGGGTAACTCCACTAAATGTGCTAGCCATTCTCCATCCTCATCAAAATATAAATTAATAGTGAAACCATCCCAATCATATTCTAGAGGTCGTTTAGTTTTCTCTATCATATTCTTCCAAAAATTGTCTTATTTGATAACTTTAATTCAAATTGAGATTGCTTAAAAATCCTTGTCATATTCAACCTGACCATAATCTAGCTTAATCATGCGATCTGCTACATGGAAATAATGATCATCATGACTAATAACCAATACAGTCTTGCCTTGGTCTCTTAAATAAGGCAATAACTTACAGTAGAAAATTTCCTTAAAAAATGGATCTTGATCCGCTGCCCATTCATCAAATAAATAAATTGGTCGATCTTCCAAATAAGCCGTCAACAAAGCCAATCTTTTCCGCTGTCCTTGAGAAAGTGCTGTTGTCGAAAGCTTACCGCTTTTAACTTGTACCTTATGATCCAACTGCAATAACTTAAGATACTTTTTGGCTTGACTATCCAAATTCCGATCATCCAGACCCAACAGGTCTTCGAACAAATAGAAATCAGCAAAAACCACTGCAAAATGTTGCCGATACCATTCGCGATTCTGCTCCGTAATCGACTCACCATCCCAGATAATTGACCCCGCTTCAGGAATATATAATCCCGTAATGAGTTTTGCCAAAGTTGATTTTCCGCTACCATTGCCCCCAACAATAAACACAATTTCTTGAGGAGAAAATTTTAGATTGACTGGCCCCAAAATAAAATTACTATTCGGTTCATCAGTTCGATAAGTATGAGTAACGTTTTTCAATTGAAAATATTGCCAAGAAGATTTCTGTTGCGGTGGCACAGTTAAACTTTCTGAACGATTAACTAAAGATAAACCCAAAGATTCTATTTTTTCTAGGGCAA
>JBCCYD010000744.1:0-1586 GCA_039190385.1 Cyanobacteria bacterium P01_F01_bin.143
GCTCTTCCGATCTGAAAATTTCTATTAATTAAATCGATTAGAATAAGTAAGTAAATTTACTTACCTAGTCAAATTAATTTAAGCTTTAAAATTTTTCTTAACATCAGAAATTGCTGTTTTTAAAATCGTTTCTGCTTCTGAAGTTAATTGTTTTGAAGAATTTACAATTTCTAAATATTCAGGTGTCGAACTTACTAGATATTCACGAAGAGTTTGGATAAAATTAGCAATATCCTCAACTTCTAAATCATCTAAAAATCCATTTGTTCCAATATAAATAACAGCTACTTGTTCAGCTACAGGAATTGGAGAATTTTGTGCCTGTTTTAAAATTTCTCGTAATCGTTTTCCTCGAGCTAATTGAGCTTGTGTTGCTTTATCTAGATCCGAAGCAAATTGTGAAAATGCTTCAAGCTCATCAAATTGAGCCAACTCTAATTTTAATTTCCCTGCAACTTGCTTCATTGCTTTGATTTGTGCTGCAGAACCTACACGAGATACTGAAATACCAACATTTATTGCAGGACGTAGACCTGAGTTAAATAAGTCACCAGATAAAAATATCTGTCCATCAGTAATTGAAATAACATTTGTAGGAATATAAGCAGAAACATCACCAGCTTGTGTTTCAATAATTGGTAATGCAGTCATACTACCACCACCAAGTACATCATTTAATTTAGCTGCTCTTTCTAGTAAGCGTGAATGTAAATAGAAAACGTCTCCTGGGTAAGCTTCTCGACCTGGTGGACGACGTAATAATAAAGACATTTGTCTATAAGCTGAGGCTTGTTTTGATAAATCATCATAAACTACTAAAGTATGCTTACCACTATACATAAAATATTCAGCTACTGCTGCACCAGTATAAGGGGCAATATATTGTAATGTAG
Organism: Cyanobacteria bacterium P01_F01_bin.143; assembly: GCA_039190385.1. GTDB lineage: Bacteria > Cyanobacteriota > Cyanobacteriia > Cyanobacteriales > Xenococcaceae > Xenococcus. The sequence goes on from JBCCYD010000744.1 coordinate 894, forward strand.
CTGGCTGATCAGCATTTGCAGCAACTACAACAGTATAATCTAAGGCTTCTCTTTCTTGTAAAGTAGTAACAGCTTGTGCTACTGAAGAAGCTTTTTGACCAATGGCAATATAAACACAAACAACATCTTGTCCTTTTTGATTAATAATTGTATCTAGAGCAATAGATGTTTTTCCAGTTTGTCGATCACCAATAATTAGCTCACGTTGTCCTCTACCAATTGGAATCATAGCATCAATGGCAGTAATACCAGTTTGTAATGGTTCGCAAACAGATTTTCTGCTAATAATACCTGGAGCCATAGATTCAATAAGACGAGTTTCACTTACTTGTGCTTCCCCTTTGCCATCAATAGGAATAGCTAAAGGATCCAATACTCGACCTAATAGGCCATCACCAACAGGAATTTGAGCGATTCGACCTGTTGCTTTTACAGTACTCCCTTCTAGAATTTCTCTTCCATCACCCATAAGTACAGCACCAACATTATCATTTTCTAAGTTTAATGCAATACCTACTGTACCTTCATCAAATTCTAATAATTCTCCAGCCATTACTTCATCTAACCCATAAACACGAGCAATCCCATCCCCTACTTGAAGGACAGTACCAATAATATCAATATTTAAATCAGTACTATAGTCTTCGATTTGTTTTCTAATAATATTACTTATTTCATTTGGGTTTGTCATAA
>JBCCYD010000745.1:0-1585 GCA_039190385.1 Cyanobacteria bacterium P01_F01_bin.143
AGTTGGATTGCTATTAGTTCCCTTTAAAGTACAAGGAGCTAATGCAATGTGGGGAGTGATTTTGACAATGGGAATTATCTTATTTTACTCAACAGTTGCGCAATGGATGTTACTGATGAAAAGTAGCAGAAGAGTAATCTGGACATCTCTTACTATTGCAATGTTAGTTATTGCGCCACCAATTTTATTCGCGATCGCAGAATTAACGCCCCAGCAGGCACCGCTAGTTTGGTTATTTTCCTTTATTCCTACTGTCGCCATAGGAGAAGCAAGTGTTTCTGCTTTGATATTAGGAGTTTTAGGACAATGGCTAGCGATCACTTCTGTTAGTTTTCTTATGATTAAAAAATTACGCAAAGCAGGAAGATCCGAAACTAAAAAATTGTTTGGAGAAATTAAAGCATAGAGACAGTTTGCGAGTGATTTTGTTGAGTTCGTCCTTGATTTATAGATGAATTTTGGTCACCAATAAGAATAATAACAGGAAACATAGTATAATTACATGAGTAAATGTAAGATTTAAGATGGTATCTTTCACCTACGAATTCAAGTTAAAGCCGAGCAGAAGGCAAATTAAAGAGATAGAAATGTGTCTGGAGATTTGTCGTTCGGTTTATAATTGGAATCATCGTGAAAGAAAAGATTGGCTAGAGTCGAGAAAAAGTTTAGTAGATCGATGCTCAATCATCAAAGAATATATCATATCGCCTGAAAAACCCTTTCCTAATTACTATATTCAAGCAAACAATCTAACCAAAGCGAAAGAAAATTATCCTCAACTAAAACAACTTCATTCTCAAGTTTTACAATCAACTTTAAAAAGATTAGACCAAGCATGGAATGATTTCTTTAAAGTCGAAGGACGAGGATTTCCAAAATTTAAAAATCAACATAGATTTAGAAGCTTTCTTTATCCTCAAATCAAAAGCACAGATTTGAAAGAGAATCAGATTAGATTGCCAAAGATTGGATGGTTAAGAATGAAAAAGTCTCGTGAATATCCCAAAGGCTTTAAACCAAAACAACTAAGAATTGTGAGAAAAGCTACAGGATACTTTGCTCAGATAATATTTGTTTCCCATGAATCAGTACCAGATGTAGTACCAGGAAAGAGTAGTTTGGGGTTGGATGCCGGAATATCTAGTTTTGTTGCTAGCTCCAGAGGGGAATTAATCAAGACTCCAGAGTTTGTTTTAAAAGCTGCTAGAAAGTTGAAATCACTTCAGCGACGCTTGAAAAATAAAACAAAAGGGTCAAAGAATTGGTTAAAACTCCAAAAGAAAATAGCAAGATTACATAGAACAGTAGCTAATTGTCGAAAAGATTGGCTATATAAACTAGCTAATCATTTTTGTTCGATTACAGACAATATATTCGTTGAGGAGATTAACTTTAAATCTTGGCAAAAAGGACTATTTGGGAAACAAATAGGTAATTCGGCGATTGGAAAATTCATCAATCAGATATTACCATTCATTGCTTGGAAAACAGGAGTCTATTATCAGAACTATGCCTTACCCATAACTATGGAAAAGATTGCCATGACTGTACTCTAATCATCAAAGAGCTAGAGAAATTAAAGAAA
>JBCCYD010000746.1:0-1563 GCA_039190385.1 Cyanobacteria bacterium P01_F01_bin.143
AGCTTTGCGACACGCGATCTTACCCAAAAAATATGGAGTCGAATATCAACTTCATTGTGATTGGGGGACTTTTGGGTTGCCAGAATATTTGTTTACTGATGGAGGAAAAGATTTTCGTTCTAGTCACTTGGAGGAAATTGCGACGCAATTAGGCTTTGTTCGCAAGTTACGAGATCGCCCTTCGGAAGGAGGTATTGTTGAGCGTCCTTTTAAGACTTTGAATCAATCTTTGTTCTCGACTCTTCCTGGATATACTGGCTCTAATGTTCAGGAACGTCCGAAAGAGGCAGAAAATGATGCGCAGCTTACGTTGAGAGATTTAGAAAAGTTGATCGTACGTTTTATTGTCGATAAACTCACGGGGTGACAACGGTCTGGAAAGCATGATGCATAGGGAATAGAGCCAGGATATGGTAATAAAAGGGGTGTAACAAGACCCCTAGATATAAAATGTTTCCAGAATTCTATCATAAGTGTTTGCGCCAGTTACTAACTCCAAGACAATATACTAGTTTAAAAATAATTGTTGTCTTATTACAAACTCAGAAAATAATTCAACTCGAAAAGCTAGCAGCATTCTTTCCACTACCGATTAAATATGAAAGTCGCCGTCGTCACATTCAAAGATTGTTACTCTTGCCTCAACTTCAGATAAAGTTATTGTGGTTTCCAATACTTAAGAGATGGCTAAGAATCGGTAGAAAAACTAAATTATGTTATGTCGCGATCGATAGAACTAGATGGCAAGAGCGAAATTTATTAGTAGCAGCTCTAATTAAAGACAAAAGAGCTATTCCATTATTTTGGCTTTTACTAGATAAAAAAGGAAATAGTAATTTTAGGGAACAAAAAAAATTACTTAAAGCAGTAGCAAGATTATTAAGAGGATACAAAATAGTAGTTCTAGGAGATAGAGAATTCGGTAATGTTGTCTTGGCTGATTGGCTTGATAGCAAAGGCTTTCAGTATGTGCTGCGAAGCAAAGATAATAAATATATCCAGCAAGAAGAACAGGAATATCAACAATTGAGTTCTTTGGGATTAAAGCCCGGCAAATCTTTCTATTTATACCAAGTTAAATTTACCAAACAGTTAGGATTTGGCAAAGTTAACATAGCAGGATATTGGTCACAAAAAACTAAAAAGAAGAAAAAAGATGAAGGCTGGTATCTGATTACTAATTTATCGAGTTTAAGATTAGCTATTGCTTCCTATAGAAAACGTATGGGTATTGAAGCTATGTTTAAAGATTGCAAGTCTGGTGGTTATAATCTTGAAAAATGTCAGGCTAATAAGCAACGTTTACTCTCTTTAGTCTTATTAATCGCGATCGCGTACACTTGTGCAATTCAAAAAGGTCAAAAAATTAAGTCGATGGGAATTCAAAAATATGTTTGTCGTATTAAATTAGCTACCAGAAAGCTGGCTGCCTGACACATTTTAGGAAAGCTAAATTAGGTAGAACATGTCAACTCTCGAATTCGAGAGAATAAAATGGCATCATAGTATTGCTTTTTAGCTTTCTTAGAGGCAAAGCAAGGTTGAGGATCTTGAGTTAGTAAA
>JBCCYD010000747.1:0-1560 GCA_039190385.1 Cyanobacteria bacterium P01_F01_bin.143
ACTTTATTAAATCAGCACCTTCTTTAGAAGTAATACCCTCTTCATTAGAAGAAGTATCAGAAATAGAAGCAGCATTAAATATAGCAAACCGAGCGAACTTAAATAATGAAGAATTAGAGGAAATACAGAAAGAGGAAATATTGATTGAAGATAGGAAAGGAGAAATTTCTCTAGCGAGAAAGGAAGGAATCGAAATTGGCATAGTGAAACAAATATTACGTCAAATTCAACGAAAGTTTGGAGAAATAGCTCCAGAAGTTCAGACTAAAATAGAGCAGTTATCTCTGGAAAAATTAGATATTTTAGGTGATGAAATTTTTGATTTAGCAACTATAGTAGATTTGGAAAACTGGTTAAATCAACAACTAAAATAATCATTATCATAACAATTTTTCCTGAGTATATCTATCTACTGGCCATCTGAAACGGTATTTCTGGTAGGACTAAAGTTAATATTTTTTTTCTCTACTTATTTATACTTTAGGGAGTAAAATCAGGACAAGACCTTTCAGATGGTACTCCATCAGGTAATCCCATCGGATGAACAGCGCAAAATATTCCATTATCAAGAAAAGTAGAAGCTTGGCATTTTAAGCAAAGCACATTTTGATGCAATTGTTTCTCGCTGTTGATTATATGTTTTTATTAATTTTTTTTTTGGGTGGAGCCGGAAAAACGCAACCAACACCTCAAGAACTCCATCTAACCAAAACTAGCCAAGAACAACTAAGAAATCTAAGCTAACTTTGACTAATAATTTTCAAAAATTCGTCGTACCTCCTCAAAATTGAAAATTAAGTCTACAGTAACCTTGCGTCTAGGAATAGCCGCCGATTTCAAGTTGTTCTAAAGCTTCGTTTCTCCTGGGGGAGAACCGACCATTTTGGTAAGATTCCGTAGTCTTTCGGCTTTTGGCAGCTTCTAGAGTCGGCGAACGATGTTTAAAAATCAATTTCTTCTGTATATCCTAAATCCTCAAAATCAGGTTCAAAAGCTCCCGCTTTATCCTCTTTCCACAATTTTCGGTATTCGTGAGGCAACCATTTCGGCCATTTAATTGCATCTCCTTTTGCTGCCAAAACTAACCATAAAATACCACCTTTTGCTCTTGCTAAACAGCGAGTTAAGCTGACATAAATCATGTGCTGTTCTTGTTGCCTTTCCTCTCTAGATTGCTTCTCGAATTCAATCGGCATTTGTTCGGGATAAATAATGAATGTATAGTGCCCCTCGCCTCCTTTTCCTGAGTGAATGGTATATAAATCTATAATCTTTTTAGTAGTAGTTGATTCATCAAATATTTTATCTATCATACGGAACTGATGTGGCATGAACTCCAATATTAGTGCAAAAGCACACATGTCCAGTCGGGCATCTTTTTGTTTCTGTTGCGATTGTAAATGAAGACAGATCTTCGTGAAGTTCTCTGCAGTATATTTTGTTTCCAACATAATGAAAGAAGATATGAGACTGCCAACTACAAGTTGATGATTTTCCTTTATTGCTACAATGACACAATCCTTTAGGAATGATCGAGGAACCCATAACTCAGGATTGTTG
>JBCCYD010000748.1:0-1543 GCA_039190385.1 Cyanobacteria bacterium P01_F01_bin.143
AAACTCCCCTCGATTACAACAAATAACAGAACTAGTTTCAGTTAAGCCATAACCTTGTAAGACATTAATCCCCGTAGAACTTAAAACATTAGCTATTTCAGCTTTTAAGGCCGCACCACCACTGATGAAATATCGTAATTTTCCCCCAAAAGGCGATCGCCATTGAGAAAATACTAAAATATCTGCCAGCTTCAACTGCCAAGCATAAAACAAAGGGATTTTAGCTCCTAATTCATAATCTTGAGCTAGTCGCAATGCCCAATTGAAAACAATTTTCTTGATGCCTCGAAGTTTACTACCGCGATCGCGAATTTTAGAATAGACTTTTTCTAACAATCTCGGCACTGTCGCCACAATCGTCGGCTTGACAAGTTTAAAATGTTGAAGCGCTCTATGGGGAGTTGTGAAATGTATACTATGCCCATAATTGAGATGAGCGTAAATCAAAGCTCGCGCAAAAATATGGTTGAGTGGTAAAAAAGATAATACTGTTTCTTTTGCTCCTTTTTTCAGATTTTTAATCGTCTTAAATGTCGTCAAAATACCAGCGGTAATATTTTCATGGCTCAGCATGACTCCTTTGGGCTGGCCTGTATCTCCGGCAATATAGATAATTGTGGCTAAATCTTGGGCGGTAATTGATGAACGTAAGTCTTTGGTTTTAGCCACAGTCCATAACTTATTTCCCTGGACTTGAATTTCTTCTAGGGAAAAGAGTTGCAGACATTGAGGTATCTGGTGGCAGGAGTGATCTAATCGTGCCTGGCAGAGCAACATCGGAATCGATAAACAAGCTGGATGGAATACTGTTTTATCTTTGCTGATGGCGTCAGTTAGCTTAGTTTGGCAGACAATTTCAGCCCCAGTTGCGGTCGATACTTCTTGGCAAGTTAACAGTTCATGTTTTTTTTTCTGCCAATTTTCTGGAACATCAACTACGATGACGGTCTCTAGATAGGGATTAGCTTCTATATGGGGAATAATTTGTGCCAGTAAGTCTAGATTGGAAACCATTAAGACTTTGGCTTCTGAGTGATTGAGGATAAAAGCGATATTATCTAAAGTTTGAGTTAGATCGATTGGCACATTGACTGTTCCGGCAAGCAAACAAGCCATATCAGCTAAACAGAAGCTAAGGCCACTATGCATTAATAGGGCTACGCGATCGCCCTTGGTAATATTTGTCGTCTGCAATCCTAAAGCTACCTCTTCAGCAGTGAGGCGAAATTCTCGGTTTGATTTGGAGTCACAACTCTTTTTATGCCATTGATTTAAGGCATGACTATTGGGAAAGTGATCGCAAGCTTCATCTAGTAAACTTGGTAAACTCCGCCCCAAAATGGGAATATTTTCTTCAGAAAAAGATTGGTTAATCCTATTAAAATTAAACATTGACAATCGGAAGAGTAATAATCTCTTCTTGGATAAAAGCCAACTCTAGTCTCTTAGGTAGCTGTTCCAAATATTTTTACAACTGCAAGACTTTCGATAGCTATGCTAACTAGAAAATATAGCGATTCTCAATTAAAAAAAGTAGAGCAAA
>JBCCYD010000749.1:0-1520 GCA_039190385.1 Cyanobacteria bacterium P01_F01_bin.143
AATTTCTCGCTTGAAATTTTTCGTCATTTGTTTATCTCTCCTTAATTAGGGCTTGCTGAAAAAGTCTTTTGGAGTCTAAAAAATTGGCAAAAAGAAGGCTGCAACTGTTGCCTGTTGCCTGTTGCCTGTTGCCTACCCCCACCAAAAGACTTTTTCAGCAAGCCCTAATTAAGGAGAGATAAACAAATGACGAAAAATTTCAAGCGAGAAATTAGCCAGTACTCAAACAAAGACTTAGAACAAAGAAAAAATTGGTATTCCCACGTCGCAGAGGCTTACAATCAAGCAAGACCTCATTATCCTCAAAAAATTATTCGTCGCGCCGTGGAGTTAGCTAAACTGACTCCAACAGCAAATATCCTGGAAGTAGGATGTGGTCCTGGAACCGCAACCGTAGGATTTGCAGAATTAGGCTTTTCTATGGTTTGTTTGGAACCAAGTCAAGCAAGTTCTCAGCTAGCACGGGAAAACTGTACTCAATATGACAATGTGGAAGTTCAGAACACCAGTTTTGAAGAATGGCAACTAGAAGCTAGTAAATTTCACGCAGTTTTAGCAGCGACTTCTTTCCATTGGATACCGGGAGATGTGGCATATGCAAAAGCTGCAAGGGCTTTAAAGTCAGATGGTTATTTGATTTTATTGTGGAATATGCTCCTTGAACCCCAGTATGAAGTGTATCAAGAGTTAGAGCCAGTTTATCAAGCACATGCTCCTTTTCTCGCCAGGTATGAAGGGAGGGAAAAGCAGTTAGAAAATCTGGGGAGTTTTGCGGAAATTGTCATGAAATCTGGTCAATTTAGAGACTTGGTATCTGAGCATATGCCCTGTGAAGTGACTTATAGTACTAATAAATATTTGACACTTTTGAATACTTATTCACAATGTACGTTTAATGTGAATTCAGTGCTCAAACCATTGTAATTACGTTGATAATTCCAAAACCATGATTTTGAGCAAGTCTCAAAACCCTTATTGGATAAGAGACGTTTTTAATTCACATCAGGCGTAATGTATTAAACTTGATAGACCCAATAGAGATGCCTTATTTGCTGGTTTAAGGGAAAAAATAGACCAGAGATTTGGTGGAAGGATTAAACTTTCTTATCTTTGTGCTTGTCAAGTTGCCCAGAGAATATAGGAGGTAGATGGATACCCTGGTAGGGGAAAAATGGAAAAGAAAGGTTTGTAGTCGTTTTTGTTACTTTCCCAACATCCCCTCATGATGGAATTACTGGTTTGAAAATGGTTGTTAGTTGTTAGTTGTTCGTTGTTCGTTGTTAGTTGTTAGTTGATGGTTGACAGCTTAGGTGTGGGAGCCGTAGTTGAGGTATTTTCATGATTGGTTGTGTACAAACCTTCATGAGGGAGTGATTTGAAGTACGAAATAAAGTATGCATAACTTTGATACTTCAAAGTAATCTTTCATGCTACATCCTTACTTCCCTCTTTTTTAATTTTGGGTTTCTCGATTTTGGGCTTATCTATATTTGGTTTATCAATTTTGGGCTTATTTTTAC